>JBJEFT010000282.1:0-1735 GCA_051874315.1 Candidatus Ornithomonoglobus sp. | reverse complement strand
TCAAAGGCTGCCATCCCTGCCGCGTCTCTCTTATAAACACCCGCGTGCTCAAGAACAGTGACAAATACCTTGCCCACCTCTTCCTTGAGTATATCCATAACATTATCCTTATTGATTTCGGGATGATTGGGAATTACAGTGTTCTTTGCCCACTCCGCGTGTGATGCTGTCTTTTCATCAGCCTCAAGGTCCTTTCCGTTTATAATTGCATCCGCAACCGCGTCAAGCTCTTCAACAAGACGCGACGGAAGAACCGCAAGACCCATAACCTCAATAAGACCGATATTTTCCTTTTTAATATGATGAAGCTCCGCGTGCGGATGATATACTCCGAGAGGATTTTCCTCCGTGGTAATATTGTTTCTGAGTACAAGATCAAGAACATATTTGCCGTCCGCCATACTTGCGATCGGGGTTATTGTATTGTGCGGCTCACCGTCGGTTTCGGCATATATGAACGCGTCCTCGTCGGTGTACGCTCTCCAGCTTTTAAGAATCTTATCGGCAAGCTCTACAAGCCTTTCCGTATTATCGCTTCTGAGACGGAGAACGGACATCGGCCATTTAAGTCTGCTTACCTCAATATCCTCAAAGCCCGGAATTGTATAGAGCTTTTCACTCTCTGCGCGATGCATTGCAAATATGTGATTGCCGCCCTGGAAATGCTCATGCGTGAGAATTGAACCGCCTACGATCGGGAGATCGGCATTTGAACCGATTATGTAATGGTTAAAGCGCGTAATAAAGTCAAGCAGCTTTGCAAACGCGCTCTTGTCAATAACCATAGGCACATGCTCGCTGTTAAACACGATACAATGCTCGTTATAATATACATACGGCGAGTACTGGAAGCCCCACCTGCTGCCGCATATATCTATCGGAATAATTCTGTGATTCTGGCGCGCGGGATGATTTACTCTGCCGCCATAGCCTTCGTTTTCTACACAAAGCTGACACTTCGGATATGACGACTGCTTCTGCAGCTTTGCCGCTGCAATAGCCTTCGGATCCTTTTCCGGCTTTGAACGGTTGATCGTGATCTCAATCTCTCCGTACTCAGAATCGACAGTCCACTTAACGTCCTTCTTAATTCTTCCGCGTCTTATGTAGTTTGTATCACAAGAAAGCTTATAAAAATAATCTGTAGCCTCCTTTGACGACCTTTCATAACGGCTGTTAAATTCCTTTATAACAGTTGACGGATAAGGCGTTAATGTGTCCATAATCTCAGTGTCAAATATATCCCTGTAAACAACACTGTCATTTTCAAGCATACCCTTTGAAACCGCATAATCGGTGATATTCTTAAGAATGTCATCAAGCTCTTCTATCGCATTGCATTTTGTTCCTGTTTCCTCATAAGCATCAAGACCAAGCTTTGTGAGCAGCCTGTTGCGGACATAGATGCTGTCGCTCTCATCTATAAGTCCGGTAAGAATACCATAGGAAACAAGTCTGTCTATTTCTTCGTAAATCATTTTATCCTCCACCTTTCATAAAATATCTCTATGTATCTATTTTAGCATATTTTACTAAGCTTTTCAATAGTAAATAACATATTTTTGATAAATATTTATCAAAAATATGTTAAAAAAGAAGAGAGCCTACGTTATCCTGACGGAACAGCATCTCTCCCTTTACAAATTATTTAATGTTTTTAAGAAGCTTATCTATATGTTCCTCTGTTTTTAGCTGACCATCTTTGATTGTCCAAACTTCAATTCCAAGACGATTC
>JBJEFT010000281.1:0-6485 GCA_051874315.1 Candidatus Ornithomonoglobus sp. | reverse complement strand
AAAGCCTCCTGAACCATAAGACCTGTAGCAATAATTGTTACATCCTTACCGTCCCTGAGCTGAACACCCTTGCCAAGCTCAAACTTGTAGTCCTCACCGTTTACATCCTCAACAGCGAGTCTGCCAAATCTCATATAAACCGGTCCCTGATGGTCAATTGCAGCCTTGACTGCAAGCTGCGCCTCACGGTCGTCCGCCGGGTTGATAATTACCATGCCCGGAATTGTTCTCATAAGAGCGAGGTCCTCAAGACACTGATGTGACGCTCCGTCCTCACCTACCGAGATACCGGCATGTGTAGCGCCGATCTTTACATTGAGCTTTGTGTAGCCGATTGAGTTTCTTACCTGCTCAAATGCTCTTCCTGCCGCGAACATTGCGAAGGTTGAAGCAAATGCTGTCTTTCCGCAAGCTGCGAGACCTGCCGCAACACACATCATATCTGCCTCTGCGATACCGCAGTTTATAAATCTCTCAGGATATGTTTTCTTGAACATATCTGTCTTTGTTGACTTTGAAAGGTCTGCGTCAAGAACTACGATGTTTTCATCCGCACCGTACTTTACCAACGCTTCACCGTATGATACTCTTGTAGCCTGCTTTGCCATTATAAACTCGCCTCCAATTCTGCAATCTTCGCGTCAAGCTCTGCTATAGCCTGGTTGTACTGCTCCTCGTTCGGTGCCGCGCCGTGCCATGCAGCCTGATTCTCCATGAATGATACATTCTTACCCTTAACTGACTTCATGATTACCGCTGTCGGCTTGCCCTTGCATGCCTTTGCAGCCTCAACCGCAGCCTCAAGGCTGCCAAAGTCATGCGCATCAGCAAGAACTACGTTCCAGCCGAATGCCTCAAACTTCTTATCGATCGGTGTCGGGTTCATGACCTTTGTTATGTCGCCGTCGATCTGAAGGCCGTTATTATCTATAAAAATTGTGAAGTTGTCCAGCTTATAGTGCGGAGCAAACATAGCCTGCTCCCATACCTGTCCCTCTTCAAGCTCGCCGTCGCCGAGGATCGAATAAACTCTGTAATCCTTGTTGTCAAGCTTTGCCGCCAGAGCCATACCGCCTGCGACACATACACCCTGTCCGAGTGAGCCTGTTGACATATCAACGCCCGGCACCTTGTTCATATCAGGATGTCCCTGAAGGTAGCTGTTGATATTTCTGAAGGTCTTACAATCCTCAACCGGGAAAAATCCCCTTTCTGCAAGTGTGCCGTACAGTGCCGGAGCTGTATGTCCCTTTGAAAGAACAAATCTGTCTCTGTCCGGGTTCTTCGGTTCTTCCGGGTTTACGTTCATAACCTCAAAATAGAGGTATGTAAGAACGTCTGCGATTGAAAGTGAACCGCCCGGATGTCCTGCCTGAGCTGTATATACACCCTCAAGCGCATGCTTACGCACCTTGTTTGCGATAATAGCTAATTCTGTAGCTCTTTTTGCATCCATTTTTTGTTTCCTCCTTGGATTAGTTCTCTATGCCAACAGCTGCCGGCACGCTTTTCCGGTACTGTTGTTAACAAAATTTAATTATTCTGCGCATTTAAAATTGATTCATATGAAAGCCTTGCAAGCTCCTCAATGCGCTCAGTCTGACCGCCGATATACAGCCAACCCAGTAATGCCTCAAAGCCAGTCGCGCGTCGGTATTCACCCACATCCGCATTCTTCGGCACAGTATACGATTTTGTGTTTCTGCCGCGCTTATATGCGGCAAGCTCCTGTTCGGTGAGCTGCGGCTCAATATACTTTACCGCTTCACTCTGACCGTGCGCGCACACAAACTTTGCCGACGCGCGGTGCAGCTTGTTTGTGTTCATGCCCGGATGCTGCGCAATATTGCGCGAACGGACATAAAGATCATACAGCGTATCACCTATATATGCGAGCACAAGCGAGTTATATTCGTTCGGATTTTTTCCGAATTCTATACCTAAATCTATCATTCGGCGATGCTCCACTTGACGCCGTCCTTGGTGTCCTTGAGAATGATGTTCATCGTCTTCAGCTGATCACGGATCGCGTCCGCTGTTGCCCAGTCCTTTGCAGCCCTTGCCTCGTTGCGCTTTTTGATAAGCTCCTCAACCTCGGCATCAAGCGATTTTTTCTGCTCCTTGACAAACAGTCCAAGCACACCGCCAAGCTCACGGATAAGCGAAAGCGCAAGCTCTATTGCCGCCTTTCCCGAAGCGCTCCCGATCTCCGTGTTTGCAATATATACTATATCAAATATTGCGGCAATTGCGTCTGCAGTGTTAAGATCATCATCCATAGCGTCCCTGAATTTACCGCGGCACGCTTCAAGCTTACTTTTAAGCTCCGCGTCGCATTCCTTTTCCTCCGCGTTTCCGAGAAGAAATTCAAGGTTTTCAATACATGTGTAAACTCTCTCAACAGCTGACTTTGCCTGCTCCATAAGGGTATCCGCAAAGTTGATCGGACTTCTGTAATGCGCCGAAAGCATGAAGAATCGGATTATTTCGCCGTCATATTCCTTTAAAATATCTCTTACGGTGAAGAAGTTGCCGAGGGACTTGCTCATCTTTTTACCGTCAATATTTATATAACCGTTGTGCATCCAGTAGTTTGCAAACGGCTTGCAGTTAGCGCATTCGCTCTGGGCGATCTCATTCTCATGGTGCGGGAATATAAGATCCTGTCCGCCGGAGTGGATATCGATCGTCTCACCGAGATACTTGTTCGCCATTGCGCTGCACTCAATATGCCAGCCCGGACGACCCTCGCCCCACGGGCTGGGCCATGACGGCTCTCCCTCCTTCTTTGCCTTCCACAAGGCAAAGTCCATAGGATCATTCTTATTCTCGTTTACGTCGATTCTCGCGCCGGCCTCAAGCTCCTCAAGCGGCTGCTTTGAAAGCTTTCCGTACTCCCTGAACTTCTTTGTTGAAAAATAAACATTGCCGTCTATGTTATAAGCATAGCCGTTATCAACAAGCTTTTTGACCGTTTCGATAATCGCGTCAATATTCTCGGTGGCTTTGGGGTGAATTGTTGCCTGATTAACGCCGATCGCCTGCGCGTCCTTAAAATACTCGGCAATAAATCTCTCTCCCAGCTCCTTTACTGTGATACCCTCAGCATTTGCGCGCTTTATCATCTTGTCGTCAATATCCGTAAAATTCTGCACAAAGGTTACCTTATAGCCTATGTATTCGAGATAACGGCGCATTGTATCAAACACAATAAACGGTCTTGCATTACCGATATGGAAATAGTCATATACGGTAGGACCGCATGAATACATTTTTACGTTATCCTTATCCATAGGAATAAATTCTTCTTTTTTTCTTGTTAAAGTATTATATATCTTCATTGCATATTCCTCATAAACTGTTACAGCTCACCTATCCCGCTAAAGTAAATATGACTGCGCGGCTCTATACTACAGCGGTTTTGTTAAATTGCATAATACCGCGCAGTAACAACCCCTATAGCTGAACTGTAACCATAAATTCCATAATTGCTATTATTATATCATCTGTCAACAAAAAAAACAACACTTTTATCAAAAAAATTTTAATTTACAGAGAAAATACAAATTAATTTTTCCAATCCTCTTGAATTATTCGTTAGTATGTGCTAAAATATATTCAAAGAATTAATTATGGTTCCATTTGGAAACCACAGTTTGAGGAGTGAACGGAAAATGAAATTATTGGAATCCGGAGAAATGTATCTTGAAACAATACTTGTTCTTAAAAATAAATACGGTTATGTGCGCTCAATTGACATCGCGCGCGAGATGAACTTTTCAAAGCCCAGCGTTTCAAGAGCGGTGGCTCTTTTGAAGGAGGACGGCTATATTGAAAACGATCCGCACGGGATGATCCTGCTTACGGATAAGGGTATGGCGGTTGCCGAAAAGATTTATGACAGGCACAAGACGCTGACGAAATATCTTGTATGGCTAGGCGTAAACGAGGAAACCGCTCAGCATGACGCATGCCGCATTGAGCATGTAATAAGCCAGGAAAGCTTTGATAAAATCAAAGAGCAGCTCCCTGAGTCGCTGAGATAATTTAAAATGCCGATATCGAAGCTTTGCGGCTCCGATACCGGCATATTTTATTTCACATATATTTCCTCTGTTATCCTATCATGGGAATAGCCCTTAAAGTCAGCACTTGCAGCTAACCGCCATCCGCTTAGATCAATGTCAAAATACATATCGGCAGGGTAATCCCTGTTCCATTTATAAAGTATTATTTTTTCGGCTTTTGCCTCCAACGGCTTTTCATTTTCCGTAAAGCAGAACTCACCCTCTGCGGCCTTATTCTGAAAATCCTCGTCAACGCATACGCCGTCCCCGAAAAGCGGCGCGGAATATGAGTTCATCCAAAGCTTTTTTCCCGCTGTAATGCTTTTGATCCGCTCGATCAGCACACGGTCACGGCTCTGACGGCGCTTATTAAACATCATGCCGTTTTTGTTGTCAACACACGCTATAAGTATCATTCTGCCCAGCTGTCTCCGGTAGCATAATCTATAATCACTCCCGGCTGTACATTATAGCAGAACACATTAAAGCTCACACCTTCGCCGTTATCCTCAACCGACTCCGCCTCCATAAGAACACCGTCCGCAACAAGATTATCTCCCTCAAAAATCGGAGTAACTCTGTAAAGAACATGGTTATCCGTTTCCTCTACATAATCCGCTACCATATTTTCAAACGGCAGCATACCTGTCACATTCAGATACCTCGTACCGGTTATCAGATTTTTCGCGTTTGCATTCTCCCCGGCAAGCTGATACCCTATAAGATGGCATCTATTGTATAAATACTTCCCTGACACAAAATCATATTTCACAGTATGCCAGCCCGTAGGCTTCACCGAACCGATTGATTCTCTCGCCTCTGTCGGCATCAGCTCTTTGCATATATTGGCGTATGCCGCACCGCAGCGTCCCAGCTCGTCAAGCTCACTGTAATTCTCAAACGGCTCCGTTGTAAGCTCCGACGGGTCAAAATATGCTTTGTTGCCGTTAACGACTATGTACGGCTCACCGGAATATGGCGGTATTTCATTTTTATAATCCGGTATTTCTGTCGTAATGCTGACGGTTCTTGTGCTGTCGCTCCAGCTTACAGTACAATCAAATGCCTCAGATATTGCCCGCACCGGAACAAGAGTGCGCCCGTCTACCAGCGCCGCCGGAACATCAAGCTCAACCGAAGTATCATTCTTATAAAGCTTATCGCTGCCTATACCGATAATTACAACCGTACTGCCCTTAATGCCGGTGGCTGTATTGGATATGCTGTCCCAGTACACATCGGCGCCAAGCGCTTCAAATATTGCCCGCATAGGAACCATTGTCCGGTCCTCTATTATCTGAGGCTCGACATCAAATGACAGCGCTTTTCCGTCAATTGTTACCGATATATCATCAGCAGCCTGTACCACAGCGCCGCCGTATGTAATATTCATAGCTGCCGCTAATATATTTATCAGACAACAGACTTTTAATATAGCTTTTTTCATTTTTCCGCTCCTATTCGATAACAAGCTCTACAGGGCAATGATCAGAGCCCATAATATCATGATGTATATCAGCGCTCACCAGCCTGTCCTTTAAGGCCTCTGATATAATAAAATAATCTATACGCCAACCGGCATTCTTTTCACGCGCTTTAAACTGATACGACCACCATGAATATCTTCCCGTAACATCCGGATAAAAGTATCTGAAGGTGTCAATAAAACCGTTATCCAGAAGAACCGTCATTTTATTGCGTTCCTCATCGGTAAAGCCTGCATTTTTTCGGTTTGTCTTAGGATTTTTCAAGTCAATTTCCTCATGCGCCACATTCAGATCTCCGCACACAATTACAGGCTTTTTTGCCTCAAGACCTTTTAAATAAGCTCTGAAATCGTCCTCCCATGTCATACGGTAATCAAGCCGCTCCAGCTCACGCTTTGAATTTGGGGTATAGCAGGTTACCACATAAAAATCCTCAAACTCCGCAGTTATAACACGTCCCTCATGGTCGTGCTCATCAATTCCTATGCCGTATGAAACCGACAGCGGTTCAGTTTTTGTAAACATAGCCGTTCCCGAATAACCCTTCTTTTCAGCATAGCACCAATACTGATGATAGCCCGGCAGTTCAAGCCTGAGCTGTCCGTTCTGCAGCTTTGTTTCCTGAATACAGAAAACATCCGCATCTACTTTATTAAAATAATCAAGAAAGCCCTTTGTTACACAGGCCCTCAATCCGTTTACATTCCATGATATAAGCTTCATGGCATATCCTCCGTTTTTATATTTTTTGATGACTCTTATATTATAATATAAAAATAATAATAAAGCAAGAGTAAGTATATTCTTTTAAGAGACAAAATATCTCTGAAACACAGCTGCCACATAGCTTAATGCTATGTGGCAGTAAAAACTATTTGATTATTGTTTTATTGATGTTACCGATGCTTATGTCCGTTTATACCACCGCATT
>JBJEFT010000280.1:0-6485 GCA_051874315.1 Candidatus Ornithomonoglobus sp. | reverse complement strand
CATTGTCATTATATATCATTGATGATATTTTGTCAATAAATTTTACTCAAAAATATGTAAAAATATTTTTAAATGTGTACTTGAAATTCACAAGGAAATGTGTTATAATAATTTCAAGAGGTGAACAGAAATGAAAAATTCTCCGAAACAAATCGGACAGCGCATCCGCGAAATAAGAAAAGCACGGCAGCTGAGCCAGACAGAATTAGCAAATCTGCTTGGTAAGTCACTGCGAACTGTTCAGAAATATGAGAAAGGCGAGATTGAAGCTCCAATTTCCGTTATTAATGAAATTGCTGCAAAGCTCGGAACTACCTCAAACTATCTTATCGGCTATGAGCAGGATGGAATAAACCTTGAAAGCATTGCAGATATTTGCACATTCCTTTTCAAGCTTGAACAAAAGCTCGGCATTAAATTTGATATTGATGTTAAAAAGCCTAAAACAGATGGTGAATGGAAATGCTCAATCAGCTTTGACGGTCAGGATAAAAATGCTGATATAAATTCACAGCTTTGTTTATTCCTTGAAGAGTATGCGGGCTATAAAGAGAATTTTGAGCAGTACATTATTTCTCGTAACAGCTACAATCAATGGCAGGACAGAACAACAGCTTATTATGCGCAATGTCCGCTTACCGATGAAAAAATTGATGAATTAACAGAAGATGAAAGATCAAACAGGAGGAATGAAATGATTAAAAAACTTGAATAACAGGAGGCTGATAATTAATGAGATTACCTAACGGTATGGGTTCTGTTTATAAAATGTCGGGAAGATACCGCAAGCCGTGGCGCGCGGTAAAAACAACCGGATGGCAGCTTGACAGTAAAGGCGAGAAGGTCAAGCAAAACAGAGTTACGATTGGTTACTATCATACAAAAGAGGAAGCATTACAGGCACTTATGGCTTATAACGAAAATCCGTATGATATAAAGAAAGATTCTATAACATTTGCAGAGGTTTATGAAAAATGGAGCAAGCATTATTTTGAAACTCTTTCAAACCCGTCAAGTATACGGACAATACAAGCAGCATACAGGCACTGCACTCCGCTTTACTATATGCGGTTCAAGGATATTCGTGTTTCGCATCTTGAAGGCGCAATATATAATGCCGTTGTCGGAACGGCAACCAAAGCAAGAATGAAATCACTTTTCAATATGCTTTACCGCTACGCAATGAAGCATGAAATTGTCACAATTGATTACGCTCATTTGTGTGACGGTGTTAAGCAGGCAGCGCCGGAGCGTGAAAAGGTTCCTTTCACAGAAGAAGAAATTGAAACACTTTGGAAAAATGTCAACACAGTTCCTTTTGCGGATATGATTCTTATAGGAATCTATTCCGGCTGGCGCCCGCAGGAGCTTGCAATTCTTAAAACTGCGGATATTGACCTTGAAGCTAAAACCATGCGAGGCGGTATGAAAACAGCTGCGGGAAAGAACAGGATTGTTCCAATCCATCCTTATATAATGCCGCTGATTAAAAAGCGCTATAATCCCGATAATGAATATCTTTTTAATGATGATAACTGCTCACAAGGCTCGGGCAGAGCATTGACCTACGATAAATATCGCGGACGCTTTAAAAAGGCTATGGAGAGTCTGAAAATGGATCACCGTCCCCATGAGACTCGTCATACTTTTATCACTTTGGCAAAGGAATACGAAATGGACGAATACATACTAAAACACATAGTCGGTCATAACATAAGCGATATAACGGAAAAGGTTTATACGCATCGCAAAGTCGAGCAGCTGTATACCGAAATATGCAAAATACAAAAGGACAAAAACAACAAACAATCAATTCTCCTAACAGTGTAATTTTGTGGTAGGCACAAATAGGCACGTGGTAGGCGCGTGGTGGGTGCTGTGGCAGGCGCAAAATTTGTGTGATACTGCCAGCACACTTTGTGTGCTATTAAAGTGTGCTACCTGTGCGCTACATGTGCGCTGCTCACAAAAATAACGGGCATCTGAGGATGTCCCAAACGCCCGTTTTATGCGATTTTTTATCAAAATCAACCCTTCATTGCTTCCTCAACAGCAACCGCAACGGCAACTGTAGCGCCAACCATCGGGTTGTTGCCCATGCCGATAAGTCCCATCATTTCAACGTGAGCCGGAACTGATGATGAACCTGCGAACTGAGCGTCGCTGTGCATACGGCCCATTGTATCTGTCATACCGTATGAAGCAGGACCTGCTGCCATGTTGTCCGGGTGAAGTGTACGGCCTGTGCCGCCGCCCGATGCAACTGAGAAGTACTTCTTACCCTGCTCGATACATTCCTTCTTGTATGTACCTGCAACCGGGTGCTGGAATCTTGTCGGGTTGGTTGAGTTACCTGTGATCGATACGTCAACGCCCTCAAGGTGCATGATCGCAACACCTTCACGAACATCGTCCGCGCCGTAGCAGTTAACCTTTGCTCTCTCACCGTCTGAGTAAGAGATTCTCTCAACTACCTCAACCTTGCCTGTGTAGTAATCGAACTGTGTACGGCAATATGTGAAGCCGTTAATTCTTGAAATGATCTTTGCCGCGTCCTTGCCAAGACCGTTAAGGATAACTCTCAACGGCTCCTTACGAGCCTTGTTTGCGCTCTTTGCAAGACCGATAGCGCCCTCAGCGGCTGCGAATGACTCGTGACCTGCGAGGAATGCGAAGCACTTTGTTTCTTCTCTCAGAAGCATAGCGCCGAGGTTACCGTGACCAAGACCAACCTTTCTGTCATCAGCAACCGAACCCGGGATACAGAATGACTGGAGACCTACACCAATCTTCTCAGCAGCCTCAGCGGCTGTTGTTACACCGTCAGCTATAGCGATCGCAGCGCCTACAGTGTAAGCCCAGCAAGCGTTTTCAAAGCAGATCGGCTGGATTCCCTTAACGATATTGTATACATCAAGACCCTTGCTCTTACAAAGCGCTTCAGCAGCCTCGATCGACTCGATACCGTGCTTTGCAAGCTCTGCATTAATCTGGTCTATTCTTCTTTCATAACTTTCGAACAATGCCATTTTCGTTACCTCCTTAGATTATTCGCATCTCGGGTCGATAAGCTTAACAGCGTCATCAACTCTGCCGTACTGACCTGAAGCCTTTGCGAGAGCCTCGTTAGCGTCCATGCCCTTCTTGATGTTCTCCATCATCTTGCCGAGGTGAACGAACTTGTAACCGATAATCGTGTCATCCTTATCAACAGCGATTTCTGTGATATAGCCTTCTGCAAGCTCAAGGTAACGCGGACCCTTCTTAAGAGTTGCGTAGGTTGTACCAACCTGTGAACGGAGACCCTTGCCGAGGTCCTCAAGACCTGCGCCGATCGGGAGACCGTCCTCTGAGAAAGCTGTCTGTGTACGTCCGTAAACGATCTGGAGGAACAATTCACGCATTGCTGTGTTGATAGCGTCACAAACGAGGTCTGTGTTCAACGCTTCAAGAATTGTCTTTCCGACGAGGATCTCAGCCGCCATAGCCGCCGAATGTGTCATACCTGAGCAGCCTACTGTCTCAACGAGAGCTTCCTGGATAACGCCCTCCTTGACATTCAGAGTAAGCTTACAGCATCCCTGCTGCGGCGCGCACCAGCCGATACCGTGCGTCAAGCCTGAAATGTCCTTGATTTCCTTGGCCTGAGTCCACTTTCCTTCCTGCGGAATCGGAGCCGGGCCGTGATATGTACCCTTAGCTAAAGGACACATACTTTCAACTTCTGCTGAATACTTCATAGTTATTTTCTCCTTTCAACGATTACACAGGCGGGAAGGCCTGTATAACATTTGCTTGATGAATTTCTCCGGCGATACCGCGAAAGCCATAATTCACAGCACACCAAACTCATCCTTATATCCTATTATACCACATTTTTTTTAGTTGTTCAATATTAAATCTGCGATTTTTTTAACAATATATATACAAAATTTACGGCATATTTTTCTATTATATCATTATATTAACTATCAGCCCATAAGCTCCGCATCGATTGCCGCCGCAGCCTTCTTGCCTGCGCCCATTGCGAGGATAACCGTAGCCGCGCCTGTTACAACGTCGCCGCCGGCATAAACCTTTGCCTTTGTTGTAAGTCCGTCCTCGTCAGCAATGATACAGCCCTTTCTGTTTGTTTCAAGGCCTTCTGTTGTCTGACGGATAAGCGGGTTCGGTGTCTGACCGATAGCTACAACCACCGTATCCATGTCGAGGACCTCCTCGCTGCCCTCAACCGGAACAGGTCTTCTTCTGCCGCTCTCGTCAGGCTCGCCAAGCTCCATATGGATCACTTCCATACCTGTTACCCAGCCGTCCTCGTTGCCGAGAATCTTTGTCGGATTCTGGAGAAGCTTGAATACTACGCCCTCCTGCTCAGCGTGCTCAACCTCTTCCTTACGCGCCGGAAGCTCATCCTTGCCGCGGCGGTATACGATATATACATTTTCCGCGCCAAGTCTCTTTGCGCTTCTTGCAGCGTCCATTGCAACGTTGCCGCCGCCGAGAACCGCTACATTCTTACCTACGAATACCGGAGTGTCATACTCAGGGAACTTATAGCCCTTCATAAGATTAATTCTTGTGAGGAACTCGTTAGCAGAATAAACACCGTTAAGGCTTTCGCCCTCGATACCCATAAATCTCGGAAGTCCCGCGCCTGAGCCTATGTAAACAGCGTCATAGCCCATATCGTTGAAAAGCTCGTCAACCGTGAGAGTTCTGCCGATGATTACGTTTGTTTCTATGTCAACGCCCATCTTCTTAAGGTTTGAAATTTCCTTCTGGACAATGTCCTTAGGCAGTCTGAACTCAGGAATACCGTACATAAGAACGCCGCCCGCCGTGTGGAATGCCTCATAAACGGTTACAGCGTAGCCTCTCTTTGCTAGATCGCCCGCAACGGTAAGTCCTGACGGACCCGAGCCTACTACGGCAACCTTCTTGCCGTTCGGCTCCGGAATTTCAAATGTGTCCTCAACGTTCGCCATATGATAGTCTGCGGCAAATCTTTCAAGACGGCCGATACCTACCGGCTCACCCTTTATACCGCGCACGCACTTTGACTCACACTGCTTCTCCTGCGGACATACTCTGCCGCATACTGCCGGAAGCGCGTTTGTTTCCTTGATCTTCTGATAAGCGCCCTCAAAGTCGCCCTCCTTCATCTTCGCGATGAACTCCGGGATCTTAACCGATACAGGGCAGCCCTCCATACAAGGCTTGTTCTTACAGTTAAGACATCTCTGCGCCTCGTCAATCGCCATTTCAGCGGTATATCCCGTTGTTACCTCTAAAAAGTTTTTATTTCTTACGTCCGGCGCCTGCTCAGGCATCGGATTTTTATCCAATCTCATATTCGGCTTTGCCATTTTATATATTCCTCCTTATGTATGATCACTCGGGTCTGTTCGTTCTGCCTATACGACAGTGACCGTCAGCGCATGAGCGCGCCTCATAATCCTTAAACATTCTGCCGCGCTTCATTGCGCTGTCCCAGTCTATCTTATGACCGTCAAAATCAGGTCCGTCAACGCACGCAAACTTTGTTTCGCCGCCGACGATTATACGGCAGCCGCCGCACATGCCTGTACCGTCGATCATAACCGGGTTCATGCTGACCATGGTCGGAATATTGTATTTCTCTGTAAGCTTGCTGACAAACTTCATCATTACCAGAGGTCCTATCGCGATAACCTCGTCAAACTTCTCGCCTGCCTGTATTTCCTTTTCAAGCATGTCCGTAACGAAGCCCTGTGTACCGTTTGAGCCGTCATCCGTTGCAATGATAAGCTTATCGGCAATTTCCTTAAGCTCATCCTCAAGGATTATTAGGTCCTTATTTCTGAAGCCTGTGATTACCGTTACATCAGCGCCAAGCTCATGGAGCTTCTTTGCCTGCGGATAAGCGATAGCTGTTCCGAGACCGCCGCCGATTACGGCATACTTCTTTGAGCCGTCAAGCGGAGTAGGCTGTCCGAGAGGACCCGCGAAATCCGAAAGATATTCTCCCGCCTCCATTGCGCCGAGATCCTTTGTTGTTTTTCCTACTATCTGGACAATAATCGTTACTGTTCCGTTTTCTCTGTCATATCCTGCGATCGTGAACGGTACGCGCTCACCGAACTCATCTATTCTGAGAATGATGAACTGTCCCGGTTCAGCCTTGCGCGCGATAAGCGGCGCTTCGACCTCCATAAGGAATACTGCCGGGTTAAGCATTTCCTTTTTTAAAATTTTGTAAGCCATAATTATGATCATTAACTCCTTTCACAAAAACCGTTTGAGAAAAATGCTCTAAGCCTAATAGATGCTTGCATCTGTTGGCGCGTCCGCGCGAACGAGACTATACGCGTGTATGCGAGTGAGCGCGGGCGTGCGAGATGCAACGAGCATTTTTTTCAAACTTTCACCTCATTATATATTTGCCCATACTAAATGGACCTTTATTCTAAAGCCTGTCGTTATTTTATCATACTTTGCCCGATTAT
>JBJEFT010000279.1:0-1745 GCA_051874315.1 Candidatus Ornithomonoglobus sp. | reverse complement strand
TGGTTCATGTAAATCCGGTGTCGGAGGAATAATTTCTCCGGTGCCGGATTTTATATTTGTAATTAATAATAATGAAGGCACAACAAATAAACCCACCGAAAAGCTGGGTTTTAAAAAATATAAAAAATATAATCGGCATTTTTTTTATTTTCAGGCTGAACGGAGTACATAGTTTTTATTTATTCAGTCTTTATTTAGTTAATCTTTATTTATTATATCTTTATTTATTTGTCTTTGATTTTCCGACCTTGGATTTTCCGAGGTCGGATTTTCCAAGGTCGGATTTTCCGATGTTGGATTTTAAACGGCAGCATTCCCCCAAAGCTGCCGGATCAGCCTTATAGCATAAATATACTATTTCTGCCCCTAATTTTATCACAAAAATAATAAAAATGCAACAACAAGTTTTCAGGATTTGACGGCTAATTTTTAGCGATTGAAATATAAGGCAAAATGTGTTATAATAGGCATATAAAAAAACCGAAACGTTTTCCGCCGATAATTCAGCCGCAGCATCAATTCCCCCGCAGATGCTGAAATTTTTAAATAACGGTTGAAAATGAGTAAAAGTCGTGTTATAATAAAAATCGGTATTAATATACAGCTGAAAGGAAAAACAAAATGGCAGATAAATTATGGGGCGGACGTTTTCAGAAGTCCACGGATAAAAAGGTTGATGATTTCAATTCGTCAATTCGTTTTGATAAAAGGATGTACAGGCAGGATATACGCGGCTCAATAGCGCACGCGTCGATGCTCGGTAAGCAGGGAATAATTCCTCAGGAGGATGCGGACGCGATCGTTTCTGAGCTTGGCAATATCCTTAACGACATTGAGGAGGGAAAGGTTGAATTTCTCATTGACGCAGAAGATATCCACATGAATATCGAAAAAATTCTCACAGACAGAATAGGCGACGCGGGAAAGAGACTCCATACCGGAAGGAGCCGCAACGATCAGGTAGCGCTTGACATAAGAATGTATCTTATGGACGAAACGGCGGAGATAGAGGAAATGCTTGTTGAAACAATGAGCACATTCGTACAGCTTGCGAAAAAGCATGTTGACACGATCATGCCGGGATATACTCATCTGCAGAAGGCGCAGCCTATAACATTCGCGCATCACTGTATGGCGTATTATGAGATGTTTAAGCGTGATTATTCGCGTCTTGTTGACTGCCGGAAAAGAACAAATGTTATGCCGCTCGGCTCGGGCGCGCTTGCGGGGACCACATACCCTCTCGACCGTGAATTTGTCGCGGATATGCTCGGCTTTGACGATATAACGATGAACTCGCTTGACGGTGTTTCGGACAGGGATTTCGTTATAGAGCTTGCAGGCTGTCTTGCAATGGTGATGATGCACGCAAGCCGTTTTTCGGAGGAGCTTATTCTCTGGTCAAGCAATGAGTTTTCATTTGTTGAGATGGATGACGCTTATTCGACAGGCTCGTCAATAATGCCGCAGAAGAAAAACCCGGATGTCGCTGAATTGATCAGAGGCAAGGCGGGACGAGTTTACGGCGATCTTATGGGACTGCTCACGATGATGAAGGGAATCCCGCTTGCGTATAACAAGGATATGCAGGAGGACAAGGAGCAGATATTTGACAGTATAGATACCGTTAAGCTTTGTCTGCCGGTGTTCTGCGATATGATAAGAACAATGACCGTAAATGTGAATAATATGTATGAGGGAGCAAAGGGCGGCTTTACAAACGCTACCGACGCGGCGGATTATCT
>JBJEFT010000278.1:0-1746 GCA_051874315.1 Candidatus Ornithomonoglobus sp. | reverse complement strand
TAATCGCTCTCACCTCTCATATTGATCAGAATATTCTTACCGCGCTCAACGTAAAAAATCTCGGTGTGCGCCGCATCATCGCAAAGGCAGGCAGCGCTGACCACGGCGCAGTCCTTGAAAAGCTTGAAGTTGAGGTTGTGTATCCTGAGCGCGATATGGCGCTGCGTCTTGCAAACAGACTTACAAAAAGCAGCATTCTTGATTCAATCATGCTCAATGACAACATTGAAATCGCGGACTTCCCCGTACCCGAAGGCTCCGTCGGAAAGAAAATCTCGGAGCTGCCCATCAGAAAAAAATATGGGCTTAATATCATCGCAATAGAGCATGAGGGCAAAACCGAGGTTCAGATTGACCCTCAGTATGCCCTCTCACCCGGCGATACACTCGTTGTCATAGGCAACAAGAATAATATTGCCGCCTTTGCCGACTCGGTATAAGCCGTTTAGTCTATAAGCTGTTCGGCGCCTATCGCATCAACAACTTTTATAAGCTGCTCAAGAGTTCCGTCCTTAATTGCAGCGCTGTAACAGGTGATGCTGAGATCATCATTAGTAACCGCCCAGACTGCATATACGGTGCTGTCATACTGCATATATGATACCGCCATCTCCGCAGGCGCATCCTCAAACTCCTCACCGCCGTATATGCCCGAAATATCACGGTCGCCTATGCCGGTACGGATGGTGATTGCATTCCCTTCATAGGCACCTCTCGCTTCTATAATCATATTTGCAGGATCGGCTTCATTTATTGTGCTGTAGTCCATAAGCTCAAGTCCTGCAAGTGTAATTACAGGGAATATCAGCTCTGCGGTTTCCGGCACCTCATCTTCATATTCAATAATCGGGTTTGCAATTTCCATAGTCTGCGCCGTATCACTTTGAGGCGCCTCTGTTATATCAGGCTCGGCTGTTTCTTCGGGCTGCTCTGCGCTGTAGTTCAGATCGGTAAGACCTGTGATATATCTCTCTATGATTGCGGCGGTTTCAGCTCTTGTTACTTCCGTCTGCGGGTTGATATTCATATCATCATCACCCTCAATTATGCCGTTTTTAACCGCCCAGTTTACAGCAGGCAGCGCAAACTCCGATATGCTTTCAGTGTCATTGAACGCTTTAATTATCCCATCATCCGACACCTGTCCGGCGCTGCCAGCAAGATAATATCGGTACAGCATTGAAACAACCTGCTCTCTTGTCAGATTTACCTCACCGATGGCTGCTGCAACCAAAGCCGCGGTCGTTCCCTCAATATTTACAAATCCATCAAAAAGCCTTTTTGAATCAGCCCATACGATATAGGCAGTCCCCCAATAGCCGCTGTCCGGAACCTCGCTTATTTTCTCGCCTGTCTGTCTGCTTTCAATCCTGCTAAGCATTGCCGAAAGCTGCGCGCATGTTACATTATCATACGGATGAAACAAACCATCCTCATAGCCGTTAATAATATCCAAGCTGTAAACAAGCTCAACAGACGACTCAAACCATGCTTCCTGCGTGTCCGGGAATAAAGCTTCCGCTGCAAGGCTGCAGCCTGCCTCAGCAATCAAAGCAGCAGATGTTATTAACGAAACAATTTTAATTTTTTTCATGGAAAGCACTCCTTTACCAAAAAATTTACTTGACATTTTATTGAACAATAGTATAATGAAGTATATTTTGGCTTACCTATGCGGTTTCAGACGATAAACAAATTCGGTTTGACATACTTTTGACATACGATTGTTTTAGAAGTTTCTATTTA
>JBJEFT010000277.1:0-6520 GCA_051874315.1 Candidatus Ornithomonoglobus sp. | reverse complement strand
CCTGCGGCAATTCTAAAAAAGGGGGGCAAGGATAATGCACATAAACAATAATTTATTGCTCTAATTTCAAACACATGAATTTCAACTTAAACAAAGTTGAAAAAATCTGATAATAGAGCCGGTTCTGTTTTGATACAGCCCCTTGTATTGATATAAACAGAAAGGAATTTTAACAATGCCTGATTGGAAACTGCATACGCCTAACGGCGTAAACGATGTACTGCCTAATGAATGCGCGGTAAAAAAGGATATTGAAAACACGATCTGGATGGTATTCAACACATTCGGTTATAAGGAAATTGAATCGCCGTCCTTTGAATACTATGACTGCTACAGCGGCGAAACAGGTCAGATCTCGCAGGAAAAGCTGTACAAATTTTTTGACGAGCAGGGCAGGATCCTCGCCCTTCGCCCGGACTTTACAACCTCAATCGCAAGAATGGCAGCCACAAAGGCGCAAAATGCGACACTCCCGGTAAGATATATGTATACGGGCAGCGTTTTCAGAGCGGAGCACACAGAGGGCGTAAGACGCCGCGAAATCACACAGAGCGGCATTGAGCTTATAGGCTCCTACAGCGCTAAGGCAGACGCGGAGGTTATCGCCGCCGCGATAGAGGCTATGCTGGCCCTCGGTATCGAGGAAATATCAATGGAAATAGGTCAGGTGGCATTCTTCAACGGTCTTGTTGAGCAGCTCGGACTTGACGCCGAAACAACAGAAAAGCTCCGAGCGAGAATTGATTCAAAGGATTCACAGGGCATCAGAAAGCTTGTCGACAAACTCAACATAGAAGAAAATATCAAGCAGGTTATGATCGACCTCCCCTATCTCTTTGGTGACGCTTCAATAATCGACCGCGCGAATGTTCCGGGACTTAACGAAACCTCAAAGGTTGCCCTTGACAATCTCAGACAGATATATGATCTGCTATGCGCGTATGACTTTGAGCAGTATATTTCACTCGACCTCGGAATGCTCCAGAGTATCGACTACTACACCGGCTCGATCTTCAAGTGCTACACCCACGGTGTCGGCTTCCCGATTGCCGCCGGCGGCCGCTACGACAACCTCATGGGAATGTTCGGCTCGCCTAAGGGCGCTGTCGGCTGCGCGATAGGCGTGAACAGAATTATGCAGGTTTACACAGATAAGCCCGATGAGGTTCCGTCAACTCTTATATACGCCGAAAAGAATGCGGACAGAGCCGCCTATGACCTTGCCCATAATCTCAGAATAAACGGCTGCCTTACGGAAATGTATATAGGCAGCGGAAGCTTTAAGGACGCTGAGAAGTATGCTGAAGCGACAAATAACACCTGCATTCTCCGCGTATATCCCGACGGCAGACTTACAATTTATGATTATGAAAAGGACGATACCCTCGAAACCACAGTAAACGAATTCCTCGGCTACGGCGCAAACGATGAGCCGCAGCCCATGCCCTCACCGCAGGATCTGGGATTCAGAATGTTTTAATGAAAGGAACCGGTATAAAATGAGATATTTAACAGTGGCTCTTGCAAAGGGCAGACTTGCGGAGCTTGCAATGGATATATTTATTTCGATAGGAATGGACTGCTCGGAAATGAAGGAGAAGTCCAGAAAGCTTATCTTTACGGATGAAAAGAACAAAATGAAATTCATCCTCGTCAAGGCGTCCGATGTTCCGACCTATGTTGAATACGGCGCAGCCGACATCGGCATTGTCGGAAAGGACACTCTTTTGGAGGAGAGCAGAAACATCTACGAAATGGTAGACCTGGGCTTTGGCAAATGCAATATGTGCGTATGCGGCAGGCCGGAGCTTAAGGGTAAGCTTGACGAAATCACCAATCTTAAGGTAGCCTCAAAATATCCGAACATAGCGAGAAAGTATTTTCAGGATGAAAAGGGTCAGACCATTGACATCATAAAGCTCAACGGCTCCGTGGAGCTGGGACCGCTTGTAGGGCTTTCGGATGTTATCGTGGATATTGTTGAAACAGGCGCGACACTCCGCGAAAACGGGCTTGATGTGCTTGAGGTCGTATGTCCTCTCAGCGCCCGCTTTGTTGTCAATAAGGTGAGCATGAAGATGGAAAAGGACCGCATTATGGAGATGGTTAAGGCTTTTATGGCAAAGACGGAGGGCAGCGAGGAATGAGAATTTATCCGGCTATAGATATAAAGGACGGACAGTGCGTCCGTCTCTTAAAGGGTCGTTTTGATAAGATTACCGTATACGGTGATGATCCCGCCGAAATGGCAAAGAAATGGGAGTCGCTCGGCGGCGAATACATTCACGTTGTCGATCTTGACGGCGCACTTAAAGGCCACGGCGTAAATGCCGACGCAATCAGAAAAATCTGCGAAAGCGTAAGCGTTCCCGTCCAGACAGGCGGCGGCATAAGAACAATGGAGGATATTGAGGCAAAGCTTGCCTGCGGTATCGACCGCGTTATTATCGGCACAAAGGCGGTTTCAAATCCCGAATTTGTCAAGGCTGCCGTTGAAAAATACGGAGACAGGATCGTTATCGGAATTGACGCCAAGGACGGCATGGTCGCAATTGAAGGCTGGGAAAAGACCTCTGAATTTAAAGCGGTTGAATTTGCGCGGAAAATGGCTGATTTGGGAGTTAAAACAATTGTATATACAGACATTGCAACGGACGGCACTCTCGCGGGTCCGAATGTTTATGCAATGAAGGAAATGGTTGAAAACGTAAGCGTTAATGTTATAGCGTCCGGCGGAGTAGGTAAGCTTGAGCACGTTAAGGCGCTTGTCCCCACAGGCGTTGAGGGTGTTATAACCGGACGCGCGCTCTACACCGGAGACCTCGATCTGCCGGAGGCAATCAGTGCCGGAAAGGGTGAATAATATGCTTGCGGTCGAACGCAGATCCAAAATCGAAGAGCTGATAAACGAAAATAAAAGCGTTCTTGTTACTGACCTATCAAAGCTTTTTGACGTTACTCCGGAAACGATCCGCGGTGATCTTTTAAAGCTTGAAAAGCAGGGCATACTTGTCCGCACATACGGCGGCGCGACCCTTTCGGGAGGTTCCGGCTCAGAGCTTGGAGTTAAGGAGCGTGACGTTGTAAACGCCGAAGCAAAGCATAAGATCGGCATACGCGCCGCCAATATGATAAAAAACGGCGAAACAATATTCCTTGACGCAAGCACCTCATCGCTTTATCTTGCCCGCAGCATAAAGGACAAGCAGGGGCTTACAGTCATAACCAACGCGGTCAATGTCGTAACGGAGCTTAGCGACTGTGAAAATATCAAGCTCATATGCACGGGCGGGCGCCTTAACACGCGAAATATGTCATATGTGGGGCGGTTTGCGGAGAGAATGATAAGAGAAAACCTTGTCGCAAATAAATTCTTCTTCTCCTGTCAGGGAGTTACGCTGTCCCGCGGCATGGTTGACGCGTCCGAGGACGAGGCTGAAATAAAGCGCGCCATGATGGAGGCATCCGATTCCGTAATCTTCCTCTGCGACCACAGCAAGCTCGGCAGAAAGGGTATTCCGGTTATCGCTCCCATTGAAAGGATCGACACGTTTATAACCGATATAAGGCTTGACAGGGAATGGAACGATGCTCTGCAATCTAATGATATAAGGATAATAACGGTTTAAATATGGCAAAGAAATTTTATGCCGTGAAAAACGGCAGACAAACGGGAATTTTTAAAACATGGGCGGAATGTCAGCGCCAGGTCACAGGCTTTAAGGGCGCGGCATTCAAGAGCTTTGAAACTCTTGAGGAGGCGGAGGCTTTTATCTTGGGCGGCGCGCAGGACACAAGCCCGCGAGAGGGCGCGGCGGTCGCATACGTTGACGGCAGCTACGATCAGCGCAGCAAGCGCTTTTCATATGGTATGGTGCTTTTCTATAACGGCGAAACGATCACTAAAAATGAAGCCTTTCGAGATCCTGAGCTTGCCGAGATGCGCAATGTTGCGGGAGAAATCAAGGGCGCGGAGGAGGCTATGCTCTACTGCGTTGAAAACGGCATTGAAAAGCTTGATATATACTACGATTACGCCGGTATTGAATGCTGGTGCACAGGCGCGTGGAAAACAAATAAGACCGGCACTATAGCCTACAAGGCATTCTATGATTGGGCAAAAACAAAGGTCGATATACGATTTATAAAGGTCAAGGGTCATTCGGGAGATAAGTATAACGACATGGCGGATAAGCTCGCGAAAGAGGCTCTGGGCTTATAATAATTTAACGGGAGGATTTACACAATGGAAAGACTGAAAGGAAAAGTCGCGGTTGTTACCGGATCAACAAGCGGCATAGGTGTGGGAATTGCAAAGCTTTTTGCCGCAGAGGGCGCAAAGGTTGTTGTGTGCGGACGCCGCGCGGAAAAAGGACAGGCTGTCGTTGACAGTATTGTTGAGAACGGCGGTGAGGCTTGGTATCATTTTATGGATATTACCTCAGCGGAAAGCATTGAAGCCTTATTTAAGGATACTGCCGCAAAATACGGGAAGCTTGATATTCTGGTAAATAATGCGGCTAATGTCGCTTTAAAGGACGGACGCGTGGACGAGCTTACGCTTGAAATGTGGGATAACATTTTCCAGAGTGATCTACGCGGAACGTTTTACGCCATAAAATGCGCGCTGCCGTATATGAAAGAAAACAACGGCGGTTCTGTTATAAACATCGGTTCTATGGCGTCATGCTCAGGAGACTTAGGCTCAACCGCTTACGCCTGCGCAAAGGCCGGTATTGATATGCTGACACAGTATACAGCTCTGCAGTTCGGCAAGGATAATATTCGCTGCAACTGCGTTCGTCCGGGGCTGATCGTTACACCGGAAAATGAAGCGCGCGTACCGCAGGCGTTAAAAGATATTTTCTTAAACAACATTATGGTGAACCGTTACGGAAAGCCGGAGGATATTGCAAATATGTGCGTCTATCTGGCTTCTGATGAAAGCGAATACTTTACGGGACAGGTTGTCACGGTAGACGGCGGACTTAATGCCCACGTTTCCACCGTAGGACAGTTTAAGGAAATGAAATCACGCACATGGTGATATAATCCGATTTTGACACTTGAGGATAAAGATACAAAAGAATCATAAGCTCAAAATTATGCGTCTAAGCCGATTTTGGGCTTTTTTCTATTATATATCAAATGACAAGGGGCGAATTAAAAATAACGGTTTACAGGTCAGTTACGGCAAAAAGCAGTCGTGTAGACGGTGTAACGAAATATATTTCGATAATATTCTATGTGTAGGCGGAAACAAAAAACATCGGATACCTATGTAATTCCGAAATGATTTACCGCGTCTGATACTCTACTGGTCTATAAACAGTACCAAAAATAAAATGCTGTTGACAGCGCGCTGTTGATTCGTGTATAATTAAAACATAGTGAGGTGAGTGAAATGCCGATAAAAATAGTAATGGGTAATATCGGCTCGGGCAAGACCGCGTATTGCGTTGATGAAATAAGAAAAAAGCATGAGGAGCAGCCCGGGCGGAAATGTATTATGCTTGTTCCGTCGCATTATTCGCATGAAACGGAAAAAATGCTGATAGATGAATTTGGCGGAACGGGTCTTAATAATATAGAGGTAACATCCTTTGAAAAAATGGCGAGGGAGCTGCTTTCGGGGACAGAAAACAGGCTGTCTGCTACGGGTAAGCAGGCTCTTATCTGCCGCGCGGTGGAGCAGTGTCTTGCGGAGCTTGAAAAGAGGAGAGATGAATTTGACACAAAGCTTATCGCGGCGGTGAGCAAGCAGGGGTTTCTGGATGTGGCGCAGTCGCTTATAAGTGAGCTGCACCGCTATGTCGTAACCGGAAAAGAGATAAGAGAACGCGCTGAGCAGACAGAGGAAGGAATCCTTAAGCAGAAGCTTGAAATTACCGCCATGATTTCGGATAATTATGACGCGCTGCTTAACGCGACAGATTATGTCGACAGTGATGAGGATCTGCTGCGGTTGGCAGAGGTTGCGGGGAAAAGCGTTGATGAAAACACAAGCATCTGGATGGATAAATTCGATGAGCTTCTGCCGCAGCAGATGCAGGTTTTAATGTCTCTCATAGACGGCGGGGCGGATATAACAATAACCTTTAACACCTGTGATAATGAGGAGGACACTTATTACGGAACAAGGGCGGCAATATCGGCAATTGCCGGATATGCGGATGTAAAGACAGTACATCTTGACGGCGGCATGGAGCACCTTAAAAATGCGCCGGATCTGAAATTTCTGTTCTCAAACTGGTTTGACAGGGCAAGGTATGGCGGAGCTGTAGAAAATGCTGAGATATTTGAGGCAAGGGACGCGTATACGGAAATTGAGCACATCGCCTGCCGCATACTTGATTTTGTGCGCGAGGACAAATACCGCTTCAGAGATATTTCTGTCATATGCGGCAGACCGGACAGCTACAGCCATATATTAGAGGCGATATTTGACGAGTATGAAATTCCGTATTATTCGGATGAAAGACTTTCGATCGCGGAGCATCCTATCGCTATGCAGATACTT
>JBJEFT010000276.1:0-1748 GCA_051874315.1 Candidatus Ornithomonoglobus sp. | reverse complement strand
GATAAAAAACAGACTTTTTTGTTTGTTTTTACGCTTTATAAACTGTAAACGAAATTGGAGGAGCCTTCAGGAAGAATATGCCGTCATGCGAGCTGAGCTCCCTGATGCCGCTGCCGGTTGAGAATAAGGTGCTGAGCGCGGTTACACCATAGCGCGCCGCGTCAAGACGTATGTCCTTAGCGGTGCTGTCGAAGTTTACAAGCACAATATACTTCTCCTCATCATATTGTCTTATATATGCGTAGGTATAGCCTATTCTGTATACATAATTGAATTCGCCTATACTGAGCGCCTTTGTTGATTTCCTTAGAGCTGTAAGCCTTTTGACTGTATTCCTCATTTCCGCGCCCGGATCGACCTCGTCCATACTGTCCCACGGGAAGCACGAACGGCAGAACGGATCTCCGTAGCCCTGAACGCCGAGCTCATCTCCGTAAAAAAGACACGGGACTCCCGGCATTGTCATGATCATTCCTATTATGAGCTGGGTACGCCTTCTTGCTATATCAAGAGCATAACCGTCAAGCTTAAAATGCGCCTGCTGTTCACGGTCAACCTCATGGCGGTTGGGAACACCTCCCATAAGCGTTACAATACGCTCAACGTCATGCGAGGATATAATATTGAGAAGCGAATAAAATGCCGCCGGAGGATAATTTTCCTTCAGGCTCATAATCCTCCTGTTGAATTCGTACGCGTCTATTCTGCACAATGCAAAATCAATAAGCGCATTTCTGAGAGGATAGTTCATTACCGAGTCAAGCTCGTCACCGTAGAAATATTCCCTCCGCTCACCGTAAGCGGTCTTATTTGAAGCGTCCTCCCAGACCTCGCCGATAATTACAGCATCAGGATCAACCTCCTTGACGCCGGCTCTCAGCTCCTTGACAAAGAAGTCCGGAAGCTCATCAACAACATCAAGTCTCCAGCCTGACGCGCCCAGACGTATCCATTTCTTTACTATCGCATCGGGACCCGACAGGAGATATTGCCTTAGCTCATCGCTGTGCTCCTCCACCTGCGGCAGAGTTGTCATTCCCCACCATGACTCATATACCTCCGGATAATCCATAAATCTGTACCATGTATAATACGGAGAATCCTTTGACTGAAAAGCGCCCAGACTGTCATAATTGCCGTATTTATTAAAATACTGGCTGTCATCGCCCGTATGATTGAAAACGCCGTCAAGAATAATTCTTATTCCGCGTTTTTCTGCCTCGGCGCAAAGCTTGGAGAAGGTTTCCTCATCGCCGAACATCGGATCTATTTCCTCATAGCTGCCCGTATCATACTTATGATTTGACGCCGCCCTGAATATCGGATTAAGGTAAATTACCGTTATTCCAAGCTCCTCAAGATATGGGAGCTTTTTGATTATGCCCCTGAGATTTCCGCCGAAGAAATCATTTGATTTATATTCTCCGCCGAACTGCTCAGCCTTATAGAACGGCTGCTCGCCCCAGTTACGCTTTATAATATCGGTTCGGTTGCCCAGAAATGAGCCGTCCTCGCTGCCGTTGCAGAAGCGGTCGGGAAAAATCTGATACGCGATACCCGACTTGAACCAGTCCGGAGTCTTATAGGCCTCTTTATATACTGTGATCTGAAACGCATGCGAGGGCGGCTGGAAGCTCATTTCGCCCTTGCCGCCGAGATTTTCGCTGTTGTTGCCGTAGTACACAACACCCGCGTCCGTGGCGATTTCAAAGTAATACCATACCAGTACAGGCTCATCCGGCATCTTG
>JBJEFT010000275.1:0-1749 GCA_051874315.1 Candidatus Ornithomonoglobus sp. | reverse complement strand
ACAGCGCAGAAGGAGACGGCGAGGTGACATTCTTTGAGGTGGGTACGCCGCAGCCCACCCCGGCAATCGAGTACAGAACAGAGAACGGAATAAAGTTTTACTGTGAAGACTATAATGATGGTGTTAAAATGAATATTCAAGACACTCCAAAAGGGGATGTAATAATTCCTGATGAGATAGATGGAAAAACGGTTCTCGCTGTAAAGTTTTTAGTTCGCGGCGGAGCTGCAGACGCAATACAGTTCGAATCGGTTTATTTCCCTGATACCGTTGAATGTGTGGAACATATGTGTGATAATAAACTGTTAAAGTCTGTTCATTTGCCGTCAAGCCTGACTGAGATAGATACACATTTGTTTGACCAATGCACCGCATTGGAATATGTAGAAGTCCCCGGTAAGATTACAAACATAAGTCCGTATGCTTTTAATGATTGTACATCCCTAAAAAGTGTTAAGCTTCCGGAGGGACTCATAAGCATAGGAGAAAGAGCTTTTCATGCCTCCGGTTTGGAAAGTATTCAGATACCGTCAACAGTTGTAAAAATAGACAATAACGCATTTCATGTATGCCGCAGTCTGAAATCGGCTAATATTCCGGAAGGAGTAACCTATATTGGTGATTCGGCATTTGCACAAACTGCAATTTCGACGGTGACAATACCTGCTGGAATAGAATATATCGGAAGCTATGCATTCTTAAGATGTGATAATCTTACAGAGGTCAATGGATTGTCAAAAGCACAGATGATTAAATATTGGAACTCATTCAGCAGTACACCATGGAGAGATTCTCTGAAGCTTGATGATCCGTTCCTTGTAGATGAAGACGGAACACTGATAGCATATGCCGGTGATGATAGTAATGTTGTAATACCTGATACAGTGAAAATCATCGGCGAGAGTGCATTTGCATACAACGACAATATAAAACAGGTGACAATACCTGATTCGGTAACAAAAATATCATCAAAAGCTTTCGCATATTGTCAAGGCATAACGGAAATTACAATCCCGGCAAGCGTTACGAAGCTTGAAGAATACGCGTTTTCAAACTGTACACAGCTTAAAGATGTAACGCTTGAAGCATCGGATACGGCACTGGAGGCAAGCAGCCTTTCGTTCCAGTTCACACTTATATCGCCTGACACCCTTATAACAAATGGCAGGAAATTCAAAAATCAGAGCGTTGTGTTCCAACAGACATTGTTTGATCCCGAATACTCGCCGACAGCAATATACAATTCAACAGAAGCTCCCGAGGCAACAGAAGCTCCGACAGCAACACCGTCTCCAACAGCAGTATCGGCTCCAACACCCACCGCGGTACCCGAAACGGAAAAGAAAGAGCTGACTGTAATAAGCGCTAATGAAAATATATCTGTTGCAGTAGACGGTACACAAATCATATTTGACGACGCTCAGCCGTTTATTGATGAAAACGGGCGCACACAAATCCCGATAAGAGCGGTCGCTGAGGCTTTAGGCTGCGCAGTTGACTGGGATAATGCGTCACGAACTGCTTCTATTACAAAGGATAAAACCATCATAATTATTGCGATAGATAATAGCAATATGCAGGTGGGACAGAAGCTTGTTAAAATGGATACCACCGCGCAGATCGTAAATGACAGAACCTATATACCCGTCCGCTTTGTGGGAGAAGCTTTAGGTATGGAAGTTATATGGCAGAGTGAGTAAAAAATACAATAATGCTGTAAAAAGGCTCTCCTTCGCTTCGGAGAGCCTT
>JBJEFT010000274.1:0-6543 GCA_051874315.1 Candidatus Ornithomonoglobus sp. | reverse complement strand
TCTAGAAGACAGGACGAGATCGGCACTCCGTTCTGTATCACATATGACTTCGATTCCGTTGAGGACGGCGCTGTAACGGTACGCGAAAGAGATTCAATGGAGCAGGTAAGAATCAAGATCGACGAGCTTGAAGCATTCCTTGATGAAAAGCTTGCTTTCTGATATTAAAATATGTAAAAATGGGAGTTCTGCGGTTTATGCCGCAGGGCTCTTTTTATATTCCAATAAAAAGAACGGATACCCTTTAAGATACCCGTCCGAATATTCATATTTATCTCATGACCAGCTTAAATACTACCTTATCGCCTGAGCTGTATTGCAGCGAATAGCTGTACTCAATCCCCTCTGCATCCAATCTTGAAAGAAGCTCATAAAACGTAGCAGATACCGTTGTATAGAATCCGTTGGTTGACGGGATCCCGAGACTGCTTATCACACCTGCAACAGCGTCCGCATCCGCTGCGTTTACTATGATCTTATCAGAAATTGAAACGCTTGATACGCCTCCGGCCTCTTTTACATTTCCGCTGTAATCACCCTGCGCAATCTGATAACCGGCTTTCTTTATCTCATACTCCTCCGCGGAAGGTTCCTCTGTTACCGTTTCTGCCTCTGCTGTTTCCTCCTCGGGGATATAATAATTTGCGCGCGCTATTGTATATTTACCGATACTCTTCTCCGTTGCCGCCGGTGCTGCCGTCCGGGAGCTTATTACCGGAGCTTCGGTTGCGCTGTCTGTTTCCGGAACCGGAGTTTTAATTACCGTTTCTGCTGTTATGACTGATGAAGTGGCTACTTCCGTTACATCAGGGGAATTTGTTTTAATCGGTAAGCTTACTGACGGAGCTTTACTGACATCAGATATTGCCTTAGGCTCTTCCGTTTCCTTAATCTGAGGCACAAGCTTTTTTTCGGCTGAAACCGAAACAGCTTCCATTGTCTGCTTTGCATCTGACACATTATCCTGCTGCTTCTGAGAGGAGGACTCTGACTGCGCCTGTTCAGCGGCGCTTATCGTCTTTTCTGTTTCTCCATCTGCCGCATCAGACTTTACAGGATCCGGGACTTGTGTTGCCGAAACATTGTGTTCGCTTATAACACCGTCATCGCCGCCGCCTGATAAGCTGTCCTTAATTACACCGATGTTCAGGCTGACAGCAAGACCTACAGCAAGACACGCCGCAAGTGTTGCATAACGGCGCGCATTCGTTCTTACGCTCCATACGATATTATTAACCGTTCCGGCGAGCCTCGGCTCATTGTCTATCCTTGCATTAACCTTATCAATAAGATCCGCCGGAGGGTCCGGTATTGGAATGGAGGCTGTGGTCTGAATTATTGATTTATAGAATTCAAGCTCACTTCTGCACATATCGCACATCTGCGCATGACATTCCATATCTGCAAGCCCTCTGTCATCCAGCAGCTCGTAGTTATCTAATGACTTTCTGAATTCCGAACAATTCATATGTTGACCTCCTTTCCATAAATTGTATATTATCAATTACTTCCCCTATACATACTATTAGACGAATAAATACTAAAAAAGTTCCTTTTTGCCGGACAATTTTTTCTTTAATGCATTTCTTGCTCTGTTAAGCCTTGATTTTACAGTACCGTTAGGACATTTAAGAATCTTCGCTATTTCATCATATGAAAGCTGTTCAATATCCGAATATATGATAATTTCGCGATATTCGGGACTGAGACTCCTGATAGCATCCCGCACAATACGCTGACGCTCATTCATCTCATAGTATTCCTCCGGCGACGGCTCCTCTGAGGGCAGCTCCGAAACCGGATTATCTTCATCCTCATTGCTGTCTATACTTATCGTAAAGCCTCTTCTCTGTCGTTTTCGCAGAGTATCATTACATACATTCCTGCATATAGTATATAGCCACGTTGTAAAAGCGGACTGTCCTTTGAATGAGGCAATGGACCGATATACCTTCACAAATACCTCCTGAGCCGCATCACTTGCATCCTCGTAGTCGGATAACATGCCGTATGCTATATTAAAAATCTGCTTCTGATATTTTATCATAAGCTCATTAAAGGCTTCACGGTCTCCTTTTTTGCAGCGCGTGATCATCTCCTGATCGGTCAATCACCTCACCACCTTCCGTAGCCCATATTTATAACAATATTTCTTTTATTTTATCACTTTTTTACTTATTTTTCAACCCTTATACAAATTTATTCACATTTTTCTGAAAACCGGAGTTACTGTTCAAAAACAAAAACACAGCAGAAATGCCGCACAGAATTACTGTACGGCATTACTGCTATATGCTGGAAGAAATAATTATTTAACTGCCTTAAATGCGTCATCAAGAGCATCAATAAGGTCGTTTACGTTTTCTATACCGATTGAGAGACGGATCGTATTCGGCTTGATTCCCTGCTCGAGAAGCTCCTCCTCTGTGCACTGCGAGTGCGTTGTTGTCGCAGGGTGTATAACAAGAGACTTAACATCGGCTACGTTGGCAAGCAGTGAGAAGATTTCAAGATTATCTATAAACTTCTGAGCCTCTGCCTGACCGCCCTTTATCTCAAAGGTGAAGATCGAGCCTCCGCCGTTCGGGAAATACTTATTGTACAGTGCGTGACTCGGCTCTGTTTCAAGCGAAGGATGATGAACAGCCTCAACCTGAGGATGATTCTTCAGATAATCAACGATCTTCAATGTGTTCTCAACATGACGCTCAACTCTGAGTGAGAGTGTTTCAAGCCCCTGAAGGAAGATGAATGCGTGGAACGGTGAAAGCGTCGCGCCTGTGTCACGGAGCAGTATCGCTCTTATATATGTGGCAAACGCTGCGGGACCTGCGGCATCCGCAAACGAAACTCCGTGATATGATGGGTTAGGCTCTGAAATCCACGGGTATCTGCCCGATGCCTTCCAGTCAAATGTACCGCCGTCGACAATTACGCCGCCGATCGCCGTGCCGTGACCGCCGATAAACTTTGTCGCTGAATGTACAACAATATCCGCGCCGTATTCAATCGGTCTTAACAGATACGGTGTCGCAAAGGTTGAGTCGATCACAAGCGGAATACCGTGCGCGTGAGCTATCTTTGCAAGCTCCTCAATATCAATAATATTTGAGTTCGGATTACCGAGTGACTCAATGAATATTGCCTTTGTCTTTTCATTGATCGCGCTCTCAAATACCTTCAGTCCTTCATCGGGATCAACAAAGGTTGTGGTTATGCCGAAGCCGGGGAGCGTATGCTCAAGATAGTTATATGTACCGCCGTATATTGTCTTTGCCGCTACGATATTATCGCCCTCATGAGCAAGCGCCTGTATTGTATATGAAATAGCCGCCGCGCCCGATGCAACCGCAAGCGCTGCAACGCCGCCCTCGAGTGCAGCTATTCTCTGCTCGAAAATATCCTCTGTCGGGTTTGTAAGTCTGCCGTAGATATTGCCCGCATCTCTTAAACCGAAGCGGTCTGCAGCGTGCTGTGAGTTGTGGAACACATATGATGTTGTAGCGTAAATAGGAACCGCTCTTGCGTCTGTTACCGGGTCCGCCTTCTCCTGTCCTACATGAAGCTGTAAGGTTTCAAATCTGTATTTTCTATCTGCCATTGTTATGACCTCCTGTAATAAAAATTTATCTTTACGGATATACGCCCTTGCATATCCTGTTTACAGTTACAAGTATAGCACGATTGCCGTTGTTTGTCCAATCCATAAATACTATTGCCTGTTATAGCTTAAAACTATAGCTATTTGCAAAAAAATTTTAATTTTTTTCATAAGCTCCGGTATTGACAAAATCCATATGTCAAATTTATAATAATATATATCAGTACAGAAAGAGGTTTTTATATGACGCTGAACCAGATTTTATACGCATTGACCATTGCGGAAACCCAATCAATGAATAAGGCCGCCGAGAAGCTTTTCATCTCTCAGCCCTCGCTTACAAACGCTATCAAGGAGCTTGAAAACGAAACCGGAATAGATATTTTTTTCCGTACCAGCAAAGGAGTTACACTTACAAATGAAGGTACGGAATTTCTGATGTATGCCCGCCAGCTCTACCAGCAATATGAGCTGATACAGGAAAAATACGCCGGAGCAGATGCCGCAAGACGCATTTTTGCTGTATCCACCCAGCACTATTCCTTTGCCGTAAAAGCGTTTGTGGAAACTGTAAAACAGTTTGACACAAAAAAGTATGACTTTGCAATACGCGAGACCAAAACAATGGATGTTATTCGTGATGTTGCTATTCGTAAAAGCGAAATAGGCATTCTCTATCTCAGTGATTTCAACCGGAAAATTATCTGTAAATTTCTAAAAGAAAACAACCTGAAATTTACGCATCTTATTGACTGTAAGGCTTATGTATATGTATGGAAGAATCATCCGCTTGCCTCAAATGAATCAATTTCCTTTGACGAGCTTGCCGACTACCCTTGTCTTTCCTTTGAGCAGGGCGAGGACGGCTCCTTCTACTTCGCGGAGGAAATACTCACTGACAATACCTATCCGCGTACAATAAAAGCGTGTGACAGAGCGACAATGCTTAACCTTATGGTGGGGCTTAACGGCTACACGCTCTGCTCAGGCATAATATGCGAGGAATTGAACGGAAGCGATTTTATTGCCGTTCCGTTCAGAGATGATGCGGTAAACCGCAACAGCACAATGGAAATAGGCTATATATCGAACAAGAACGGTACGCTCAGCAATATAGGACGCATATATATTGATGAAGTGAAAAAATATCTTGACGATGTTATATTCTGATGCTATAACTTATTCTAATTTTTATGTATTGGACAAACGGCGGATCATGTGCTATAATTAATTCAACAAAGAAACATAAACAAAGTTTCTTGTCATTGGTAAATTCCATGTTTCCTCTATGGGTTGTCAGGGCAATACAACATATAGTGTTTCCTTCCATGAAAATTTATTTATAAGCCATAATTTGAATGATACTCATAACTCCGGCTTTGACAACCCGATATATGATGCTGTATAAGCTAACAGGCAGGCGTAGGTTTCATAAACCGAGGATTCCGGTTCAAATCCGGACGGTATCGCAACTTTAACACAGCTAAAAACATAGTTGTTTTTTCCTTAAATTACTTAATATAACTCAAAATCCCTGTCAATAAAAGCATGGCAGGGATTTTGAGTTTTATTTGTTCGTCTTTACATAAGTATCAAGACATTAATAAGACAATAAAAAGTCAGTCTATATCACCATTTATTATAATAATGATATCATCTTTTTAAATATATGAACTTTTTTGTAAGATTTTTATATGGTATTTTTAATATAGTTATGATATAATTATAACGCTATCATAAATTGAGAGGTATTAAGATGATATATTTTGATTATGCCGCAAATACCCCGGCAGATGAAAGGGTTCTGGAGGTGTTTTGCCGCGTTACGAGAGAATTTTATGGGAATCCGAATTCGCATCATTCAATGGGACAGGCAGCGAAGGAACGCATAAATACTGCCATAGATGGTATTCTGAGCTGCTTTAATGCAGAAGAAGCTGTTCTCACATCGGGCGCGAGCGAGTCGAATAATCTGGCGATAAAGGGACTGGCTGAGGCATACAGGGAAAACGGCAGGCATATTATTTCCACCTGCCTTGAGCATTCATCAGTGAGCGGAGCTCTTACTTATCTGCAGACGCAGGGGTATGAAATAGATCTGGTGGATATAAAAAAGGACGGACAGGTTGATTTAGAGCATTTGCGCGAGCTGATGCGCAACGATACCGTTCTTGTAAGTATATGCTCCGTTGACAGCGAGCTGGGCATTGTACAGCCGATAGACAAAATTGCAGAAATCGTCAGGGAATATCCGAATTGCTTTTTTCACACGGACGCAACGCAGGCAATAGGCAAGGTCAGACTTGATTTTTCGGATATTGATCTGGTAACCTTCACGCCGCATAAATTTTACGGACTTAACGGCAGCGGCGTATTGCTTAAGAAAAAGGATGTTGTATTGAAGCCGCTCATCAACGGCGGAATAAGCACAACGATTTACCGCAGCGGCACACCCGTTACGGCGCATGCCGCGGCAACACAGACCGCGCTGCGGCTTGCTATTGAGGAATTTAATGAGCGGAACAAGCGTGTGAAAGAGTTAAATGACTATCTGAGGAATGGATTGGAAAAATATCCGGAGGTCACTTTCAATACAAGAGAAAGAACCCTGCCGCATTTTATAAATATAAGCGTAAAGGGTATAAAAGCTGCTCAGATGCAGGAGGAGCTTGATAAGCGCGGAATATGTGTTTCAACAAAATCCGCGTGCTCCGTTCCGAATACGCCGTCGAGAGCGGTATATGCCATAACGCATGACAGAAAAACCGCGCTTTCATCATGGCGCATTTCGTTGAGTCATCTGACTGAATTTGAGGAATTGGATGAATTTTTAAAGGTATTTGAGGAGATTATAAGTGGAAAGATATAAGGAAATTGAACGAAGTATAATAAAAACCTACAGAAAAACGATATGGAAGCCGTTCGTTGCCGGTATAAACAAG
>JBJEFT010000273.1:0-6544 GCA_051874315.1 Candidatus Ornithomonoglobus sp. | reverse complement strand
ATATCCTTTGACGCTTATATCAAATCGACAGGCTACCGTTACGCCTTCTATACAGGCTCCGACGGCTGTTGGGACAGCGAGCCCGCGGCAAACGGTCTGTATCTTATTCCCGACACAGGCTCCTATGCCGACCTTGCCGGAATTGACGGCTTTGACACGATAACCCGCAGCGCGACCGAGGAGCACACAGCGCTTGCGCGCGCGTGGCACAATATAGAGATAACCAGAAGCGGTGACACCTACAAGGCAAGGCTTGACGGCGCGGACTGGATAACGATCAACGACAGCGAATATGAATACAGCTCCGAAAGAATACCGTATACAAGAATAGGCTATTCACCCTATGCCGCGGACGCGGGCGCGTATATGCTTGTTGACAATATCGTGGTAAAGAACGGTGAGGAAACGGTGTATGAGGACAGCGCGGACGGAGAATATGAGCTTGATAAGTCAAGTATAGACGTGTCAAGAAAGATTGTTGTGCATAACGATGTTTCCAACGGAAGCGAAACGCAGAAGCTTATAGACGCGTCATATGACAATGCGCCACGATGGACAGAGGCGCTTTACCGCGGACTTGCGGCGGTAAACGCGGGCGACTACGGCTTTATATCATGGCGCTGGCTGGGGACCGAGAGCGCGTCGGTAAAATACAACCTCTATAAGAACGGAGAAAAGCTTAACTCCGAGCCGCTCAGCGTGACGAACTATGTTGACTACGGCGCAAAGGCGGGGGATAAATACAGCGTTGCTCCCGTTACGGACGGTATTGAGGGCGAAAGGTGCGCAGAGGTCGAATTTAACGAAAAGTCATATTTTGAAATACCGATACAGCAGCCCGAGGGCGGCAGCGTGACCAATATGAACGGCGAGCCGGAATATTTTGATTACGCGTCAAACGATGTCGGCGTGGGCGACCTTGACGGCGACGGTCAGTATGAGATCGTAATGAAGTGGGAGCCGACAAACTGCAAGGACTCCAGCAATCAGGGACAGACGGGAAACACGATCTTTGACGCGTATGACACTGACGGAACGCTGCTGTGGAGAATAGACATGGGAGTAAATATCCGCTCCGGCCCGCATGATACGCAGTTTATCGTTGCCGACTTCAACAAGGACGGAAAGGCGGAGGTCGCAATGAGGACCGCGGACGGAACCGTGGCGGGTGACGGTACGGTCATCGGCGACGGCGGCAAGGACTACAGAGCCGCAAACGGCAAGAACCTTGAAGGTCCGCTTTATCTTACTGTATTTGAAGGACTCACGGGCGCGGTGATCGACAGTGTTCCGTACGCTCCGCAGTCACAGGGCGACTATGACGGCAAGGCGTGGACGATAGACAACTGGGGCGACGACTGGGGCAACCGCTCCGAGCGCTACCTTGCCGGACTTGCGTATATAGACGGAGACAGACCGTCAATGATTTTCAGCCGCGGCTACTATGACAGAACCGCGGTCGGCGCGTGGACAATGACCGATGAGAACAAGCTTGAGCAGACATGGCTTTTTGATACATATATGTATGATGATGAGACCTCAAGGCTGTGGAGAGGACAGGGCAACCATTCAATGAGCATTGCCGATATTGACTATGACGGAAAAGACGAAATCGTATTCGGCGGTCTTACTCTCGATGATGACGGAACGCCGATCAGCTCAACAGGCTTGGGTCACGGCGACGCGCAGCATGTAACGGACCTAATTCCGGAGCGTCCGGGACTTGAGGTATACTCGGTACATGAGGGCGGCGCGGACGGCTTTGATATGCGTGACGCGAGAACGGGAGAAATTCTGTGGGAGATACAGAGAGGCGCGGACGATGTAGGCCGCGGAGCGGCGGCGGATATTGACCCGTACTATGAGGGCGCGGAGAGCTGGTCGTCGGACGAAAAGCTTGTGACCGCTCAGGGCGAGCTTATCACAGAGGACTACAGCATGCCCGCAAACTTCCTCGTATACTGGGACGGCGATCTGGGACGCGAGGTGCAGGACAGCGCCTGCATCTACAAGTGGAATCATTTCACAAATCAGGTTGACACGATATTTACCGCAGACGGCTGCCGCGCGATAAATTCCGGAAAGTCCAATCCGTCGATCACCGCCGACCTTTTCGGCGACTGGCGCGAGGAGGTAATGTATCCGACACTGGATAACAAGTACCTCAGAATATACACGACTACGGAGCCGATGGCGTACAGAATACCGACACTTATGAGCGACGGGCGCTACCGCGATCAGGCTGCAACGCAGAATGTCTGCTACAACCAGCCGACACATGTGGGCTATAATCTGAGCTATACGACAACGGAAATTCCCGTTCCGAACATATACACTGTCGTAAACGGCGAGAAGATCACAAACCCGGATATCGCAAAGAAGAACTGGAGCATAGACGAGCTTTATGCCGGAGATACGGTTGAAATGGAAATAGGGAAGTGCATGGCGCTTATAAACGGCAGACCGTCAAGAATCGACAATGAGAATACGGAGGTCGTACCGTTTATAAATAACGACAACACCCTTGTTCCGATACGCTTCATTTCCGAGGCGTTCGGCGCTCATGTTGACTGGGACGGCAGCACAGGAACCGTAACGATCACTGATCCGGCATCGGAAATAAAGATGGTGATCGGCGCGGCGGACTACACCGTAAACGGCGCGTCAAGGACAATGGAGGTCGCTCCCGAAATCACAAATGATGTGACCTTTGTTCCGTTAAGAGCGGCGGCTGAGGCTCTCGGCTACAATGTGGACTGGAACAGCGGCGCGATAAAGATAAGCGACAAGCCCTTTGAGCTTACCGACGATGTGAGAGACAGCATATTCGCAAGGATCGACGAGGCAGGTATTCCCGCCGAGATCGTGACTGCGTCCGCGGCAAAGGGCGAGCAGTTTGTATACAACCAGTCTGTTGTTCTTGATGCAGCAGTTACCGCGCATAACGGCGACCATGACGTATCAAAGGCTGTGGACAATGACTTTGACACCTACATGGAAACAACGGGAAAGCAGATAGTAATGCTCAAGCTTGAATGGCCGTACGCGGTGAGCGCGGTGGATATTGCCTTTGCCGACGGCGGCGAGCACAGCTTCAAGGTATATACAAAGTGGGACATCGGCGAATGGGATTCCGACATCACCAACCTTGACGGCTGGGCGGCGGCGGTGGAAACAACAAGCCGCGCCGGAATCACAGACCCACAGCTTAAGATATTCCCGGTACCTAAGTACGGTCAGTATGTAAAGATAATACTTGACCCCAAGGACACCGGCGACACAATGCAGATTTCCGAAATTGCGGCTGTGGTTGTAAAATAAAAATCATATTCATATAAAATTTAACTAAAAATTAATGTTTTTTCACCGATTTTTATATGTAAATCGGTGAAAAAATATGTTAAAATACTGTTAACATATTATGAACAAATCTTTCGTGAAGGAGGAGAATTATGAAAACAAAAACACAAAAGGAGATAAATACGAAGTCTCTTGATAAAAAGGGCTGGAAGTATTATCTCAAGCGCGACTGGGAGCTGTATGCGCTGCTCCTCATACCGTTCGTGCTGGTAATCTTATTTAAGTTCCTGCCTCTTGCAGGTCTTTCGATCGCGTTCATGGACTATAAGCCGTTTATGGGCTTTTCCGGCTCTACATGGGTGGGCATGGATGTGTTCAAGAGCGTATTCACAAACAAGGACTTCTATTCAGCGCTGAAGAATACACTGCTTCTGAATATTCTTGACCTTATTCTGGGCTTCCCGGCGCCGGTCATCCTTGCTATCTTCTTGAACGAAATCAGATGCAAGTGGTTCAAGAAAACAACACAGACTATTATGTATCTCCCGCACTTCCTTTCATGGGTAATCATTGCGGGTCTTGCGCAGCAGCTTTTCTATCCGTCAACAGGCTACATAAACATACTCATCACAAAGCTTGGCGGCGAGGCTATACCGTTTCTGACAGAGAAGTGGCACTGGCTTGCATCATACGTTCTCATCGGCGTATGGCAGGGCATGGGCTGGGGTACTATTATTTACCTCGCTGCTATCACAGGTATTGACGCGGAGCTTTATGAGGCTGCAACGGTTGACGGCGCGGGACGCTGGAGAAAGATATGGAGCATCACGCTTCCGTGTCTTAAGTCAACGATCATCGTTATGCTCATCATGAGCCTCGGACGTATCATGGGTTCATCGCTTGAACGACCGTTGGCTCTTACCAATACGAATGTAACAGACATCTCGAACGTAATCGCGATGTACGTATACAGAGTCGGTCTGCAGAACATGAACTACAACATAGCTACAGCCGTTGGTCTGTTCCAGTCGCTCGTTGGTGTTATACTCGTATTCATAGCCGACAGAATCGCCAAGCTCATGGGCGAAAGCGGTATTGTATAAAGAGGAGGTAAGCAGAAATGGCAGAAATAACAGCTATTAAGATCAAAAAATCAACAGGCGACAAGATTGCTGACGTGCTTATTTACGCGTTTATCACAATACTCTCGCTCATATGTGTCATACCGTTCCTGCACGTTCTCGCAATGTCAATAAGCGGAAACGCGGCGGTATATGCAAACAAGGTATTCTTAATTCCGAAAAACATAACCTTTGCGGCATACAAGTCGGTTCTGGGCGATCCGACAATGCTCCATTCCTTGTGGTACACGGCTGTGATTACGGTAGTGTTCACAATTCTCGGTATGATCGTAACGGTATTCTCGGCATACGCATTGTCAAGACCGAAGCTCAAGGGAAGATATTTCTTCTCGACAGTGTTCCTTATCACAATGTATTTCAGCGCGGGTACTATCCCTGAATACCTAAATATTGATAACCTGAACCTGCTTGACACGGCGGCGGTACTCATACTCCCGCTCATATTCTCAGCATACAACATGATCATCATGAGAACCTTTATTCAGAACTCGATCCCTGAGTCGCTTATCGAGGCGGCAGAGCTTGACGGCTGCGATGATTTCAGGATCCTGTTCCAGGTAGTGCTTCCGCTTTCAAAGTCGGTGCTTGCAACGCTCGCTCTGTTCTATGCGGTAGGACGCTGGAACAGCTACGGTGACGCTCTGTACTATATCCAGTCAGAGAACCTCAAGCCGTTACAGCTCAAGCTGTATCAGCTGGTTGCATCGACCGGCTCCGCATCGCTCTCGCAGGAAGGCGGCGGCGGTGAAGCCCAGTCGGCAACAGAGGTTGTAAAGGCGGCAACGATCATGTTCGCAACGATCCCGATCGTTATAGTTTATCCGTTCGTACAGAAATACTTTGTATCTGGAGTAATGATCGGCGCGGTTAAGGGTTGAGAAAAAATTTCGTTGCATCTTGCACGGTTTCGCGGACTTATGTACACAATTTCAGCACTTTTGCTTCGCAAAAGTCAGCCTACGGCTGCCCGCCTTTCTTGGCGGTGCCAGTACACCGCGTCCGCTCAACCGCACAATCTGCTTAGAAATTTTTCCTCAACAAGCTAATATAGGAGGAACAGAAAATGAAATTTAAAAAGATAATAAGTGTCATTCTCGCAGCCGCGACGGCTGTGGGAATGACGACGTCTCTTTCCGGCTGCGGAAAGTCGGTTAAGGACATCGACCTTGACGCGCTTATGGAAAGTATTCCGGCGGATCAGGTTGAAACCTATAAGTATCCGGAAACAGTGGAGATCAAGATCCCTGTATACGACAGAGCGCAGCCCGGACTTCCGGACGTAACAAACAACTACTGGACAAAGTATGTTCAGGACGCTATGCTTGAGCTGCACAACATCAAGGTCACATATATTGCGATCTCGCGTACAGAGGAGGTCACTCAGTTCAACCAGAGACTTGCCGGCAAGGTAAAGAACCAGCCGGACGTAGTATTCAACTATGACTATCCGACAATCGTAAACTTCGCAAAGCAGGGCGCGTTCAGAGCGATCTCAAACGAGTTCGTATCACACTTTGCGCCGGATTTCTACGAGAGAACAAAGGAGCTTGACCAGTATACATACCTTAACGGCGAAAAGCTGTTTGTATGCGGAACAAGACCTAACGCGTACAACTTTATAACGCTTGTCCGCAAGGACTGGATGGATAAGCTCGGCATTTCCGCTCCGACAAGCGACGCGGAGTATATTGATATGCTCCGCAAGTTCCGTGACGCAAAGCTCGGCGGCGAAAACACCGTAGCTACAACAGCGTCACTGGGCAACGCATATTACGGCGCGTATAAGTACAGAGATTATCCGCTCTCAGAGCATGACAACGCGCTCTACAGTGATATTACAGTCTGCGCGCTTCCGTGGGCGCCTGTAAGGGAAGCCTTGAGAGAGGAAAATATGTACTATAACGAGGGCCTTATAAGCAAGGAATGGTATCTTGACCAGGACGGCTCAAAGGCAAAGGAGCAGTTTATTGCAGGTCAGGCGGGCGTATACGGACTGTATCTTACAAAGTCACCGGATATAATCGCGTCACTGAAGGAAAACGTTCCCGATGCGGAGGTTACCGTGCTTCCGGCATATATTGACCCGGAGATCGGACCTAAGG
>JBJEFT010000272.1:0-6547 GCA_051874315.1 Candidatus Ornithomonoglobus sp. | reverse complement strand
TGGCTGCGGAATCAGGATTCGAACCCGAACAGAGTGAGTCAGAGTCACTAGTGCTACCCTTACACAATTCCGCAATCTTTAATTTTGACTTGGCTGTTTCTCTCAACCAACGAAAACTATTATAGCAGAAGTTTCTCTGTTTGTCAATACTTTTTTTAAAATTTTCAAAAATTTTTACGACAAATTTGTTACAGTTCAGCTATATGGTATATTACTGCGCGGTATTATGCGATTTAACGGCATTATTGCCTATCATAGCCGCGCAGTCCTTTTACTTCAGATGTATAGGGTGAACTGGAACGCAAATTTTAAGGTACGGTTTAATCTGTGATACTTACCATGGGTTTTAAGGCTTCATCTGTGCCGACAGGACTGAAGCATGAGAGATACATTATGTATTTATTATTTGTACAGAAATAGATATTCATTTCATTTCCCGCCTCGTCAGTACATTTATAGATGGTATATGCAGCGCGGCTTCCCTGAAGCCGGTCAGTTGAACCAAGACTAAAGCCCTTTTGCTCAAGAACTGTCTGAACCTTTACATCGGTTGTCACCATATAACGGCTTAACAGCCCTGTTCTAAGCTGTATAAGCTCAACCTTGCCGCCGCTGTCTGATGCGGCACGAAAGATAGTGTCTGAAAATTCGTCGCCCAAATAAGCGGGAGACAGCTCCCAACCGTCAGGAAAGCTGATACGAAGCGCATAGGCACTGTTTTCATATGTGTTTCCTGTGATAGTTCCGGCATTAAAGTTATCATCCGGGGTTACCATTCCGTTTATAAAGCTGCCCATAAAGAGCGATATAAAAGCTGCCATAACGGCAAAGCCGCCGAAGATTATTGAGACAACGCAGCGGCGACGGAAGGGATTTTCAGCATCATTCTGCCGCTTTTGTGAAATCAGCATTGCTGCCGCACTGATTATTGCTATAATTCCGAGTACGCCGCCTATTACGAAAAAGCCTGTGAGAAAGGCCGCAATCGATATAATAAGAGTTATTGCCGCCTGACGTCGGGGCGCCTTCCGGGCGGGAACAGCCGCTTGTCTGTAATTCTTCATCATAAATTCACTCCATAGCATTTTATGAAAATATTATATATTATTTTTATTGCCGTGTCAACACTGAAAACAAGCATTATATTGATTTCCCTGATGTTTTATGGTATAATAAACCATGGTGATTAACTATGGATGAAAAAATAATAGGTGTTGATCTGGAGCTTTCGAACGGTGATTACAGAATAATCTATGGCAATAGGTTTGAAGTGAGCAGTGATGTCCCTTTTTTGTACTATACGGAAAATAATATATGGCATGTTGTAAGCGATCCTGAGAAGAAGAACGGCTCGGATGCGGTTGTGATGCTTCCTAAAGACTTTGAGCTTGAATTTATAAAAATAAAAGCCGGAAATGCAGGTATTTATTCGGCAAGGCTCTGCGCCGGGACTGTGGAGCTTGAGCTGAAGCGGTGCAGAACAAGGTTCAGGCATATAACGGCCAGACGCGTGATAATATCTGCCGTGCACGGGAATAACGATATTTCCCTCGAGCCGTCAATCGGCGCGGATATAAGCTGCGGGTTCGGGTACTTAAAAGCGGAGCTGCGCAAAAATATCCGTGGGTATTACATAGAATCCCTCTGCGGCGCCGGAAGCCTTGTGATTGACGGCGTGAGAACCGGCAGAAACTACAAAACAGGTAAGGCGGATGGAATAAGGATTAATGCAAGGTGCGGGCTGGGCAATATGATTATAAACAGAAGCAAAGCGTGAGGGTTGTACAACAGTAATGATTTTTTCTGATTTAATACAGATTTTTCATATTATATCTTGAAATTTCACCAAATTGGGTGTATAATTATATTATCTTAATATTATTAAAGGAGAGTTTTTACAAATGGGAAAGTTTATTGACAGTGTAAAAGCAAAGGCAAAGGCAGACCTTAAAACAATTGTTCTCGCTGAGGGCGAAGAACTGAGAACAATTCAGGCAGCGGCAATTGTTAAGGCTGAGGGGTATGCTAAGAACGTTCTTTTGGGTGATCCCGAAAAGATTAAGAAGATCGCTGCAGACGAGGGTCTTGATATTGACGGTATTGAAATCATTGATCCGGCTGAGGGCAATGAAGAATTTGCCGAGCTGTTTGCAGAGCTCAGAAAGAAGAAGGGTGTTACAATCGAGCAGGCAAGAGAAACCGTTAAGGATCCGCTTTATTACGGCGTAATGATGGTTAAGACAGGTAAGGTTGACGGCATGGTTGCGGGCGCAATCAATTCATCCGCTAACGTTATCAGACCGTCACTCCAGATACTTAAGACTGCTCCCGGTACAAAGCTGGTTTCGGCATTCTTTGTAATCAATGTTCCTGACTGCGAATTCGGCGAGAACGGCACATTCGTATTTGGTGATTCGGGTCTTAACATGAATCCATCGGCTGACGATGTTGCGGAAATCGCGCTTTCATCTGCTGCATCCTTCAAACAGCTTGTAGGCGCTGAGCCGAAGGTTGCAATGCTTTCATTCTCTACATACGGCAGCGCTAAGGACCCGCTGGTTGATAAGATGCAGGAGGCAACAAGACTTGCTAAGGAAAAGATTGCAGAGCGTGGACTTGACCTCGCGCTTGACGGCGAGCTGCAGTTTGACGCAGCTATCGTTCCGAGTGTCGGCGCATCAAAGGCTCCGGGTTCGGATGTTGCAGGTAAGGCTAACGTAGTTATATTCCCTGATCTTAACGCGGGTAACATTGGCTACAAAATTGCTCAGAGACTCGGTAAGGCAGAGGCTTACGGTCCGGTTCTTCAGGGTATCGCAGCTCCTGTCAATGACCTCTCACGCGGCTGCGTAGCTGAGGATATTGCGGGCGTAGTAGCTATAACGGCAGTTCAGGCACAGGCAGCTAAATAATGAAAAAAAGGAAAGGATAAAACAACATGAAGATATTAGTTATAAATGCCGGAAGCTCATCACTTAAGTATCAGCTCATCAACATGGATGACAAGAGCGTAATGGCAAAGGGACTCTGTGAGAGAATAGGCATTGACGGTTCAAACCTCCAGCATACATGCGTATTGAAGGGACTTGACAAGAAGAAGATTGAAAAGCCGATGAAGGATCACGGCGACGCTATTCAGATGGTTATTGACGCGCTTGTTGATCCGGAGATCGGAGTTATCGCGTCAATGGACGAAATCGGTGCGGTAGGTCACAGAGTCGTACACGGCGCTGAGGAGTTCACAGATTCAACAATCATTACAGAGGCGGTTATGAAGGCGCTTGACAAGTGCACACCGCTTGCTCCGCTCCACAATCCTCCGAATATTATCGGTATCAACGCTTGTAAGAAGATTATGCCGAATACTCCGATGGTCGGCGTATTCGATACCGCGTTCCATCAGACAATGCCGGCAAAGGCATTTATGTACGCTCTCCCATATGAGCTGTATGAGGAGGACAGGATCAGAAAGTACGGCTTCCACGGAACATCACACAAGTATGTTTCACAGCAGGCTGTTAAGTACCTCGGCAAGGACGCAAAGGACCTGAAGATCATCACCTGCCACCTCGGCAACGGCTCATCGATCAGCGCTGTTGACGGCGGAAAGTGCGTGGACACATCAATGGGCTTCACTCCGCTTGACGGTGTTCCGATGGGCACAAGAACCGGTTCAATGGACCCGGCTGTTATGACCTTCCTTATGAATAAGGGTATGACAGCGGCAGAGATCGACAACCTCGTAAACAAGAAGAGCGGTGTAGCAGGTGTTTCGGGCGTTTCCTCAGACTTCCGCGATCTTTCGGCTGCGGCAAAAGAGGGCAACAAGAGAGCAGAGCTTGCTCTTGATATGTTCAAGTATCAGGTTAAGAAGTATATCGGCGCATATGCGGCTGCTATGGGCGGCGTTGACGCTGTTGTATTCACAGCCGGTGTAGGTGAGAATGATGCGGCTACACGCAAGGGTATCGTTGAAGGTCTTGAGTTTATGGGAATCAAGATAGACGATGCCAAGAACGAGACAAGAGGCACAATAGATATTTCCGCCGACGATGCGACAGTTAAGACTCTTGTTATCCCGACAGACGAGGAAATGATGATCGCTATCGACACAGAAAGACTTGTTTCAGAATAATTACATATGTATTGAGTGTGAGGCGGCTTTTGCCGCCCACCTCTCACACCAACCGTGCGTACCGTTCGGCAGGCGGCGGTTAAATCTACTACCGATTATATTTTATTACAGAGTCGCTTTGGCATAAAGGCTATATGTTTTATGCACGCTATATCATTTTGGACCTTTCATAAGTTCTTATCAGTATTTCCGGAGTCGCAAGATTCATCAGCAATATAATCTTCATCTTCGTCAATTATGGAAAAATCCTTTTCATACAGCTTATTGATAAAGAGTTTGCCATGAGAACTTTTTCTTTTTCCGTTATATGCTATAATAATGGCCTCAGCATATCCGAGAGAACCCGGACGGCGTTCTTTTGCGGTGCGGCTGATTATTTTTGGAGGGACAGCTCCCACTCTTTCTTTGAAAATTTCGTCATTAAGAATGCCGTTATATGTTACGATAAGTTTTGCTATGGCATTAAGCATATTTGATGATAAAGAATTTGCTTCGCCTTCCCAGGTCCCGATACAAAGCCTCAGCACCCGGCTGAGAACATGAATTCCATATTTGTAGTATATTGATTCTAATGTGGAAACAGCGCTTATCATTCCGTTGCGCTTTTTATTGCCGATTGCAAGTCCGTAAGATTCCACCAGTTCTTTTATCATAAGCTGATCGTGATTGCCGGCTTCAATATTTGCAGCAAAGACCTCCAAAGGTTGAAGTGTTTTAACATATTTCATCTGATTCGCAAAAATATCTGCCTCATGCTCATAACACAGATCATCATAAATCATACACCATACAGGTGTCTCGCGAGAGCCGGAAACTAAGGCGATAATTTCTATTGTATGCTGACCGTTAAATACATAATTAATCCCGTTTCTGCGACTTACTTTTACGGGGTTGATTTGATATAAATCAAAATGCTCCGCAGCTTTTACGATATGATTTTGAGAAAGATTTCGCTGATAATTCTGATTTGAAACAAGATTTTTTATTGGGATCTGTTCAAAATGGACTCTGGGTACAAATTCACTGTAATCTTCCATTATTTCACCTCCGATATTAGTGACAGCATATTTTCAATTGTTTCTTTAAGCGCGCTTAATTGTACCGTTAATTTTTCTTTGGCTTTAGCTGTAACAACACTTAGGTTTGCATTGCTCTGAGTGCGCTTAATAGAACTGATCCATGATGGCATTGTAAGCGTGAGTTCCGTAACTTCTGCGTCAGGATCAAATACAGGCATATCTTTAATGCTTGCTGCAGATATGGCTGTTCCGCTATGAGCAGCTTGTAATACGTTTCTTGTTCTGCTGTATTGGAAAAACAGACTGTTGCTCCGGTTCATTTTCTTGTTGATTTGCTTTAATTCATCCTGTTTTAATTTTGAAAGCTCTATAATGTTGTTATGGGATATTTTATACCTTCCTGATAATATTTTAGGGATAAGTTCCGGAACTTTGGCTCCTATTGCTTCAAGGGCTCTGGTATATATAGCATATTTTTGCACCGTGCCGCATGATAGGTGATTTTCTTCAGCTATTCGCTTTGCGGTTTTATTATTAGAAGCGGGTACTGTATTTGGCGCTTTCACAACATCTTCTGCCGCAAAATCATTATCTTCGGAATTGTATGTATCACGTCCACTCTGATTTTTTCGGGCATTTATTATTTTTTCAGATTCATACTGCATTCCGATTAAAAATTTCCGTGTTTCATCGGAAATATTTCGTCTTCCAAGCTGCTTAACGCAAATCCACACTATAACATCTTCAATATATTCAAACTCCAGTTCCAACACATTAAAAGAAATATGATGTTTAGTGCAGATTTCGTACCGATTATGTCCATCAACTATGTATCCGCGCCAAGTAATTATCGGATCGCGGCATCCGTCTTTGAGTATGTTTTCTTCTAACTTTAAAAATTCCTGACGATGTAAGGGGCGTATCAGATTTTTAAATTCCTTTTTGATTTTTAACTCTTTTTCCATATATACCTCCTTATTGATCTTCAATACGTGTTAATGTTTTTAGTGAAAAAACTGCCATATTATGAGACTGTATTATACCACCAACCAATCTATATGTGTTTGGTTCGAGATTACCTGCTACCTGACATAGTTTTTTTACAAATAATCTGCTGTAAAGCTCGTAAGAACAGTCAGACATCATATCCGGCGGATTGATTCGTTCGGTTTGGTCACCGGGTATTGTTACTTCAACACCCCTTATGGCCACATATTTGTTTCGTGGATTTACTAGCAGCTGGATATATTTCGGATCACCAAGTAAATGCAGTATGCGTTTATGAATGCGTATTCTATTTTTCTTTAAATCTATAGAGATTGTGACATCCGGATTTATTGTTTTTAACATATACTGTCACCTCCGGCATTGTTTGCTGCAATGGGAGCAGAAG
>JBJEFT010000271.1:5148-6550 GCA_051874315.1 Candidatus Ornithomonoglobus sp. | reverse complement strand
CAATGTCCTCAATCCCGACGCTCACACGGATCAGGTCGTCATATACGCCCGCGCTCTCCTGCGCCTCCGTTGTGCTGTGCGCGTAAATGGTCGAGGACGGGTGAATAACAAGCGTTTTTGTGTCTCCGATATTCGTTATATTAACCGCATACTTCAGGTGGTTTATAAAAGCAAATGCCCTCTCCTTTGTATAAAGCCGTATGGTTAATATTCCGCCGCCCCTGCCCTGGAACTGCGTCATTGCCGTATCATAATACGGACTGGACTCAAGCAGCGGATAATTTACACTGCGTACTCCCTCCTGATTTTCAAAGAACTCAGCAAGCCTTAACGCGTTCTGACAGTGACGCTCCATTCTGAGGCTCAGCGTTTCAAGACCGAGCGTGTTGTAATACGCATTCATAGGGCTTAAACAGCAGCCTATGTTGCGGAAGGTATCGTTTCTGAGCTTTGCGGTAAACGCGAATCTGCCGAGCTTTACATACTCCTTCATTGACGGGTACCGCTCTTCGGTCCAAGCAAAATTTCCGCTGTCAGTAATTATTCCGCTTATTGAATTACTGCTGCCGTTTATATACTTTGAGGATGAATTTATAATAATATCAGCCCCAAGCTTTATTCCTTTTACAAGACACGCCGTGGCTGTTGTGTTATCAAGAATAAACGGCAGATCATAGCTGTGGATAAGCTCCGCAGCCTCCCTTATATTCGTAACATCCAGCTTAGGATTGCCTATAGTTTCGGCAAAAACCGCCTTTGTATTCGTATTTACGTTCTTTTCAAGATTTTCCTTTGTAATGCTTTCGACAAAACAGACCTTAATTCCCAAGTTCTCCAGATCGCGGAACAAATCAAGCGTACCGCCGAATACGGACGCCGTTGAAATGATCTCATCACCGCTGCTCAGTATATTCAAGAAGGTCGCCGTGATCGCCGCCATGCCCGAGGAAACAGCAACCGAGGCAACACCCTCCTCAAGATATGTAATTCTGCTTTCAAAAGCGGCAACCGTAGGATTTGAAATACGGGTGTATGCAAATCCCGCTGCCTGACTGTGAAAAATCTTTTCTATCTGCTCCGCGCTTTCCTTTCCGAAGGCGCTCGACTGGTAAATCGGCGTAAGCGTCGCGCCCGTTGCCGGATCACCGCAGACACCGCCGTGAAGCAGAGCTGTATTCAGTTTCATAAAAAAATCACTTCCATTTTCAATTTTGAGGAAAATGCTCTAAACAGGTCACCTTTGGCAGGGATTCCGACGTATGTGTATACTTCAAATTCCTGCCAGGGGTGAGATGCAACGAGAATTTTTCTCAAAGAACGCCGTCACATTCTGCCTGTTCGTAATCAATCAGCTCATGAATGGTCGGATTTTCACCGCATACAGGGCAGTCCTTTACCTTAT
>JBJEFT010000271.1:0-5048 GCA_051874315.1 Candidatus Ornithomonoglobus sp. | reverse complement strand
ATCAGCTCATGAATGGTCGGATTTTCACCGCATACAGGGCAGTCCTTTACCTTATCCGGCAGCTTTATCTTTCTGAATTCCATTTTCAGCGCGTCATAGGTGAGCAGATAACCTGTAAGAAGGCTGCCCACACCGAGTATATACTTAACAGCCTCCATAGCCTGAAGACTTCCTATAACTCCGCCCATTGCGCCGATAACACCCGCCTGCTTACAGGTCGGAACAGCGTCCTTCGGGGGCGGATCACGGAATACACAGCGGTAGCACGGACCTTCGCCCGGCACATATGTCATAAGCTGTCCCTGGAAGCGTATAATACCCGCGTGTGAAAACGGCTTCTTTGCCATAACGCAGGCATCATTAATCAGAAATTTTGCCGGGAAGTTATCCGTTCCGTCAATTATAAAGTCATAATCCTTTATTAAATCAAGAATATTGTCCGCGCTGACAAAGGTACGGTATGTATTGACCTTGACATCGGGGTTCATAGCCTCCATTGTTTCCTTTGCCGACAAAACCTTTGCCTTGCCTACATCCTTTGTCGCATGGATGATCTGACGCTGCAAGTTTGACAAATCAACCTCGTCCGCATCCGCAATACCTATTGTTCCCACGCCTGCCGCGGCAAGATACATAGCCGCCGGAGCGCCGAGACCGCCCGCGCCGATGATGAGGACACTGCTGTTAAGCAGCTTTTTCTGTCCCTTTGCGCCGACCTCTTTCAGAATGATATGGCGTGAATAACGCTCTATCTGTTCATTTGAAAATGCCATTTCAATTATTTCCTTTCATTGTTAATTCTCTGAGAAAAATGCTCTAAGCAGGCCGCCTTTGGCAGGGACGCCGACGTATGCGTATACTTCAAGTCACTGCCGGAGGCGGGATGCAACGAGGATTTTTCTCAGAAGCAGCCGCCGCCCATGAAGTACAAAAACTCTATAACATCGCCGTCCTTGAGCTGAGCGTTGTCAAACTCACGCGCGCCGAGCAGCTCATCATTTATTGATACTGTCACATACTCCGGAGTCTGGACCTTCTCTATTTCGATAAGCTCCCTGAGTGTCAGATCATCCTTATATTCCTTTACCTCTCCTGTTACTGTAAGCTTCATTATTCTTCACCTTTCTCTACTATTAAATCAAATGTTCCGTCATCGTTTTTATTGAGCTTTAAAACCTTGTGTCCTTCCTCCTTCATGGAGCGCGGAACGTTCTGCACAGGCTCGCCGTCATTCATATGTACAGACAATATCTGTCCCGGCTCAAGCTCTTCGATCGCAATCTTTGCCTTTACAAAGGTCACCGGACATACCACATCGGTAATATCCACATAATCGTCTATTTTAATATCAGCCATTATATGCCTCCAATATTTTTTCTCTGAATTTATCCTCGCCGATCCTCTCGATAGTCATGCGGAAGCGCTCACCGGCATTGGCATTTTCCTCAAAAAATCCAACAGCCGCGTCAATGACCTTAAACAGCTTTTCCTTATCGTGTATGATCGGCACAATTTCCTCACCCTTGTGGATCCTGTTGCCGAACAGACCTCCGAAGGACAGGATATATCCCTCATCGTTCTCCCACGCGTCAACCGGACACGCCTTTGTGCATCGACCGCAGTAGTTGCAGTTGCTCTCATCAAGAGTGATCTTTCCGTCATTGATCGATATTGCCTTTGTGCGGCAGATGCTTTCACAGATACCGCAGTTGATACATTTATCCGCGATCCATTTAACCTCAATTCCGCCCTTTATGCCAATATCGTTTTCCTCGGCCTTCAGACAGTTATTCTGACATCCCGTAATGCCGAACTTGAACTTATGCGGCAGGTCCTTTGCAAAAAATCTGTCGCTCAACTCCTGCGCAAGTGAATATGTATCAATACAGCCGCTCGGACATATTTCCTTGCCCTGACATGACGTAACCGTTCTTACGCGCGGTCCGCATACGCCCGGCTCACAGTCGCCCTCCGCAAGCGCCGCCTTGACCTCCTCAATATCGTCAAGCTTGATAAACGGAATTTCAACGCCCTGTCTTGATGTGAGATGAACATATCCGTCACCGTACTTTTCCGATACCTCCGAGATCACCGAAAGCTGCTTTGCAGTCAGATGACCGCCTACTACCTTTAAGCGCAGTGAAAAGCAGTTCTTCTGCTTCTGGCGCATAAAGCCGCCCTTTTTTAATGTTGAATAATCTACAGCCATAGTAGTTTTCCTCCCTGCCGCCCTCATGGGCAGTCCGTTTTCAATAAGTTCTCTTATTCAATTATGAGCTGCTCCTCCGCCGATACGCCGTCAGCGATCTTAAACGACTTTAAAACAGGCTCATATATATCCATTAACGACAAAATGAGATAGCTTGCATTCCTGTCAAAGGCAAGCCTCTTATCCTCCTCCGACGGTCTTGACGGGCTTTCGGGATGTGAATGGAAGTTGCCCAGAGGCACAAGCCCCTTGCTGCGCATATCCTTCACCGCTTCAAGCTGCTCCTTCGGGTTCATCGAAAAGTGCTCATTTGAATGGTCTATATTTTCAAGAAAATATATTTCCTTTGCAACCTTTTCATCGCCCGTTACAGTTCCGCCCAGCAGTCCGCATATTTCCTCCGGTCTGCCGCTTTTTGCCGCCTCTACGATCTGATCGTAAAAGCTTTTAGGCAATTTAATCATTCTGTTACCTCCTCAATAGCGTCGGCCAAATCGTCCTTTGCCACAACTCCGCGCAGGCGCTTTACCTCATCGCCGTTTTTAAAGAACAAAAAGGTCGGTGATGACAAAACCCCATACTTCTGCGCGGTTTCAGCTCCGAAATTCACATTCAGCTTTACCAGCTTTATTTCGCTGTATTCCTCCTCAAGCTCCGCCAGAACCGGCGACATACGCTTGCACGGAACGCAGCTGTCAGAGAAAAATTCCACGAGAACAGGCTTATCGGATAATAAGACCTCCTTCTCAAAATCATCTCCATTTACACTCTGCATTTTTATCCCTCATTTCATACTTATTAAGTAGGGTTAGTATGATTATATATTAGCATATGTAGCGAAAATTGTCAATATGAAATTTTTTAGATTTTATATGAAATTTTTCGGAATTTTTATCCTGCTCTATTTAATTATTGACAAACAAAAAACGCGGTGATATAATAACATTTATGTTATGAACACTATAAGTAAGGAGTATATTATGGATAACATCACCGAACTTAAAGAAAAAATACTTGACGGAGGTTACATAACAAAGGAAGAAGCCATGACGCTTGTCGATGCTGACCTTGAGGAGTTATGCGCTGCCGCCAATGAAATACGCGAGAAGCTCAACGGCACAAAAATAGACACCTGCACTATACTCAACGGCAAAAGCGGTCTTTGCACCGAAAACTGCAAATACTGCGCCCAGTCCGCCCACAACCATACAGGCGTTGCGGAGTACCCGATTTTAACAGTTGACGAAATCGTGAAAAAGGGACTTGAAAACGCAAAGCTCGGAGTTGACCGCTTCGATGTGGTAACAGCCGGACTGAGACTCAATGATGAGGAGGTTGACGTTCTGTGCAGGGCATACTCACAGCTCAAGGATAAAACAGGACTTGAGCTTTGCTCATCGAACGGACTTCTTTCATATGAACAGTTTGTACGTCTGCACGATGCGGGAGTTACAAGAATACATAACAATCTTGAAACCTCGCGCCGCTTCTTCCCCAGCATATGCACCACTCACACATATGATGACAAGGTCGCAACAATAAAGGCGGCAAAGCGCGCCGGAATGGAGATATGCAGCGGCGGCATCATAGGCATGGGCGAAAACATGGAGGACAGAATCGATATGGCAATGGAGCTTCAGTCGCTCGGCGTCAGATCAATTCCGATAAATGTGCTTATGCCGATCAAGGGAACAGCGCTTGAGAACCAGCCTCCCCTCTCCGATGAGGAAATCCTCCGCACAATAGCGATATTCCGCTTCATCAACCCCCGCGCTGACATCCGTCTTGCCGGCGGCAGAAAGCTTTTGCAGGACAAGGGCAGAAAGGCGTTCCTTTCAGGCGCGAACGCGTCTATTATCGGAAACATGCTCACCTCAATCGGCAACAATGTTGAGGAGGACTTCGCGATGTTCGATGAGATCGGATTTACAAGATAAAAACAGAAAACCGCAAAAAAACAAGGCTTCGGATTTGCTGCCATCATATTTCGGCAATCCGAAGCCTTGTTTATAGGCAATTTGACATAAAATCAGTTTGTTATTATATATGAAACACTCTCAGCAAGAGGCTTCATGCCACTAACACTGTCCCACAGAAAGGCTTTAATCTCATGACAGCCATCATAGTCCTCAAGCGATGCGCTGTAACCGTCTATAATATTTGTCCTGATCAGCGCGCCGCCTGTTTTATAGCCCGCGATAACAAGAATACCTCCGGAAGCATTTTTTACACTTACTCTTCCGTCTGTAATCGTGATTTCCGGTTTGTCGTCTGCGGGAGGATTATCCTGCGGCTCTACTGCAGTAAACGCGTATGTCGTACCGGCTGACGCATTTTTAATTGTATACTTTTTACCGTTTCTCATGTCGACATATTCTTCATTGTTAAGCATAAAAGTGCCGTTTTCCCTGTCATATCCAATTGTTATGTCGCCGTCCGAAACAGGTGTGATCGTAAAGCTTTCAGCTTCATTATCGACCCAATTAATATCAACCGCCGCTCCGTTCTTTGCTTTTATGCCGCTTATCTCACCCTTATCCCATACGGCCGGCAGCGCCGGAAGTATGTATATAACTCCCGTCTGTGACTGCATTAAAAGCTCCATAACACCTGCCGCCGAACCGAAATTTCCGTCAATCTGGAACGGTGCGTGAGTATCGAACAGATTTGAATATGTCTTTTTTGCAAGCTGATATCTGAACAGCTCCAGAGCCTTGTCACCCTCAAGGGTTCTCGCCCATAACAGGAACTTATTTGAGCATGACCATCCGGTGGAATCATCGCAGCGCTTTTGCAATACGATTTTTGCACCCTCCAGCAATTCAGGGGTATCGCGGCT
>JBJEFT010000270.1:0-1755 GCA_051874315.1 Candidatus Ornithomonoglobus sp. | reverse complement strand
ATATTCTTCCGCAGGAGACCGCAGACCTCATAAACAAGACAAAGGCCGCGGGAGGACGCGTTGTGTCCGTGGGCACGACCGCCACGAGAACCCTTGAAACCGCCGGAATGAACGGTTTACCGCTTGGCGCATCAACAGGATGGACGGACATCTTTATCTATCCGGGCAAGGAGTTTCATGTAATCGACGCGCTGATAACAAACTTCCACCTTCCCGAATCAACGCTTATCATGCTCGTTTCCGCCCTCGCCGGATGCGAACATGTCCTTAACGCGTACGCGGAGGCGGTCAGGGAAAAATACAGGTTCTTCAGCTTCGGGGATGCTATGTTTATAAGATAAAAGAGGTACACTATGTTTAAAATATTACACACAAACGGAAAGGCGCGGCGCGGTGAGTTCCGCACGGTTCACGGGGTCGTACAGACTCCTGTGTTCCAGAATGTCGGGACGCTCGCGGCTATAAAGGGCGCCGTTTCAACTATGGATTTAAAGGAAGTAGGCTGCCAGATCGAGCTTTCCAACACCTATCATCTGCATCTGCGCCCCGGCGATAAGATCGTTTATCAGATGGGCGGACTGCATAAGTTTATGAACTGGGACAGACCTATTCTCACCGACAGCGGCGGCTTTCAGGTGTTTTCGCTTGCCGGACTGCGGAAGATAACCGAGGAGGGCGTGAGCTTTAACTCGCACATTGACGGCAGACGCATCTTTATGGGGCCGGAGGAAAGTATGCAGATCCAGTCCAACCTCGCCTCAACGATCGCTATGGCGTTCGATGAATGTATCGAAAATCCCGCGCCCAAGGACTACGTTAAGCAGTCGGTTGACAGAACCTACCGCTGGCTTGTCCGCTGCAAGGAGGAAATGGCAAGGCTTAATTCCCTTGACACCACTATTAATAAGGAACAAATGCTGTTCGGCATTAATCAGGGCGGCACATATGACGACCTTAGAATTGAGCATATGAAGCAGATCGCAAAGCTTGACCTTCCCGGCTACGCTATAGGCGGTCTTGCCGTGGGAGAGAGCCACGAGGAAATGTATCATATCCTTGACGTTGTTCTCCCGCACGCGCCGGAGGACAGACCTCGCTATCTTATGGGCGTCGGCACTCCGTCGAATATCATCGAATCGGTCGCAAGGGGCGTTGATTTCTTTGACTGCGTTATAGCCTCGAGAAACGCGCGCCACGCGTTCATATTCACACAGCACGGCACAATGAACCTGCTTAATCAGAAGTATGAAACAGACCCGCTCCCGATAGACCCCGACTGCGGCTGCCCCGCGTGCCGGAACTATTCAAGGGCATATATCCGACACCTGTTTAAGGCGAAAGAAATGCTCGGAATGCGCCTTTGCGTTCTGCATAACCTCTACTTCTATAACCACCTTATGGAGGATATCCGCAAGGCGATCGAGGAGGACCGCTTTGAGAAGTTCAGAGAGGACAACGTCGAAAAGCTGGCAAAAAGAATTTAACAGATTGAGACTGTATCAAAACTAAATTATTGTTTAGTGACCCATTTCCCTTGCCTCCCTCTTTGAGGGAGGTGGGCGCCGTCAGGCGCTCGGAGGGAGTAATCGGGACGTAAACTAACGGTTATTCGTTAGTGTCGTGCCAACTTCGCTCCCTCAGTCACGGCTCCGCCGTGCCAGCTCCCTCGGAGAGGGAGCCAAGACAGCAGAGGCAGCTAAACAATAATTTATTGCTCTAATTTTAAACATATGAATTTCAGCCTAAACAAAGTTG
>JBJEFT010000269.1:0-6567 GCA_051874315.1 Candidatus Ornithomonoglobus sp. | reverse complement strand
ATCTAACATCAAGCGTTGAGCTGAGGTCAACAACAATAGAGGATCCCTCGCTTAAAAGCTTATCCTTAAACAACTCCTCGAGTTTCTTTTCCTCATCGGTAAGCTCCGCAGGTGCCGGAGCCACTGCAGGAATTGAATCCTGAATATGCCACAGAGAATAGCGCAGATCATATGTAAGAAGCATTTTATTTCCTGCCCTGTCCTGTGCAAACGCATAATAAATATTTCCGTCAAATCCGGCAACAGCCGAAACGAATTTGTTATTAAGCTTTGAGGATAAGAGAGCCGGAGATCTGCTGCCGTTATAGAGATAAAAGCCGTTATAGCTCAAAAAGATTACCCCGGACGGAGTAACCGCAATCGAGCGCGGATCAATGCAGCCGATGCCTGAGGTTACTGACTGCGTATAGTTCCCGGCATCATCGCCTATGATAACAACAAACGAGCTTTCCTTAAACGCAAGCAGATCAGTATTGTATTCACATAAGCCGGTAAATTTGCCGGGTCTGTCGGAGGCAAGCCGCACATAAAGCGGTGTGCCGTAGGTTTCCGATATTGTGGAATAGTCAAAGACGTCATCAGAGGTTGACGCATAAATTTCCTCGCCGTTGGGCAGAGTACCCCAGACGCGGTTGTTATGTATTGCGATATTATCAAAGGAATGATACAGCTTTGATATAGAAATTCCGGAAACATATATATTATGTACTCCGGCGCCTTTTTCGATAAGATCCTTAAAATCAACCTCATCACCATTCTTGTTATAAAGCTTAACATACATCTTATGCAGATATGTTGTGCTGCCTCCTACACTTGAAGAAGCACGAGTGCTGAAACCGTCAACAATAGCGGTTACAATATGTTTATTGTCAAGGCTATCCATAGTACGAATAATATCAGTATTGACAGTGCTGTTATAGCATACATCGTACCCGTTCAGAGGAACGACAATTTCGTTATTGGTATCATAATACCAAACTTGACCAACACTTTTATCAGCTGCAGGAAATCCAGATATTACAATCCTGTCACCAACAGTAAACCTCTCCTTATAATCCGAAGTAGAAGCCGGGATTTTCACACCATTATTATCAAGCACATTATTACCATTAGCATCTGTCTTGTATCTTTTCTCAAAAATATTCAAAGAAGAAAGAATGTTACCATACTTTGAAAAATAATCCGAATTGTTAATAATGGTGCCATCAGTAAGCGTTATACTATATTTCTGAACAGCATTGTAAAAATATCGCGCAGCCATGATATAATTACCGGTGTCATCCTTTCCGGTCGTAACGATAAGGTCTGTCATGGAATCGTGCATATAATCGAACTCATCAGTATCAACATTATAGTAATACATAGCATGAGTTCTGTTTTCAGCATCGTAACCGTTCATTACATACAAATTCTGCATACGCGCAATCTGCCATGTCATAGAATCGGAAAGCACAGCGGAGCCGGATTTAAGCGCGCCATCATAATAGAAGCCGCATCCTGCAATCCCGGTAAACCCGGAGACTGTATCGGAATATTGGACATCGGGAGCGGCAACAGCCTGAATAGCTCCGGGCGCCTTTGCCGCCTCAGCCCGCGGACCGCGCGGCGCGGCGCAGGGATATTCAAGAGTTGACATATTAACCATATCCTCAAACTCGCCGGAATACCCGCGCCGGAGCTTGTCAATGCCCTTAAAGGTATAAATACTTGAAGTCGATGGGTCATAGCCGGAAACTGTATTAATATATGACATTACATATCACCTGCCTGTATCGGTACAGCTGCGGTCGGATTCATTCCGGGAATTATGCCGGGCTGCTGAACGGGTATAGCTCCGCCCTGTACCGCCTCCGGCTGCTGTGCCGCCGCTTCCTTTTTTATGCCGTCAATATAGCCGCGTATATCGGACAGGAACGGCTCCTTACCCTCAAACTGCATATTCTTGAATATAAGCAAAGCCTTTTCAAGATTGTTATCTGTGAGCATTCCTGCGGTAAAGAACTGCATAAGCAGAGCGTTAAGCGCCTCCGCGGAGTACGGATTTTCCTTCTGCGCCGTAACCTTTATATCAAACTGCAAAGCGACATTATCAAGCAAACCGTCCTTGTATAGCATCTCACGTGAGAAAGCGACAAAACTTTTCTGTCCCATAGCGTCCTCGGTTCTGTATACACGCTTCTCATCGCAGAACTGCCGGAGCAGCTCGAGGACCATTGAAACAATAGTCTCAAAGCATGTATACGAATCATCAAACATCATGCGGGCGCGCTTCTCGCCGGACTGCTGAAGAATTGAGATCGCCGTGCCGGAGGTTACTCCGCCGCTTGTGGCGCCCTGCTGAAAGTCGCGGTTGCCGAGAAGCTCCTTAAGCTCATCTTTTTTAGTATCACGGTATACACTGTAATACTGATTGACGTCTTTGATCACAATAGGAACAACTGCGGAAGTATCGCCCTCGTACTCAACAATTGGGTTATCGACATTTAAGAACGAATCGGCATCTATTCCGCTGTTACGCTTTGCAAGATACCGCGGCTTTGATCCCATAAGAATAAGAGAAACAATGCCCTTGTCAAGCTTGTCAATCTCGATCTGAGTTGCCTTTGCAATATCTATCATGCCGAATCCGAACGGACAGTGCTCAACCGGATACATAACATCAAAGACAAACGGAAACATGCCGTGATTATACAGTCCGCGCTCATAGCCTGCCTTATCCTCTGTAGCGTCAATAATTTTTCCGTTGCACGCCTTAAACATGTGAACGGAGCCGTCCGGCTTTTTATAATAACAGTCGGTTACTGATGAGCGGTTGCGCATTTTAACACTTGATGTAAGCGTATCAACCATGCTATCACCGGAAAACAGTTCTTCATGATCCGGATACCGGAACCGCAGAAGGTCATTATCAACAGACGAAACAACAAATATAAATTTGCTGTCCTGAATATCTGAGATATTATAATCAACAAATATGTCAAGCAGATCCACGGAGCGAATGTCAACATTTCCTGTCTCATCGTTATAAGTAACGGAATAAACAGAAGTGCCGTATTTGAGCTTGTTTCTTATATTGCCTTTATATGTTTTCCTGAAGCCGCCGTTATCGAGTACGACAGGGAGTATCATTGAAAGCGTATCGGCAACCGCCGTTCCGTCCGGACTTCTTTCAAGGATGTTTGCGGCGGGAAAATTCTCTGACGATGTAGCGCAGGCATTCTCGATTGCAGAAAAAATAAATGATGTGGAAGTCTGAAAATCCTTTTTAAGAGAGCGGGAGCTCTTTTCATACCATGAGCGGTAGAGCTTTTCATCATCCTTGATTCTGTTGATCAATACCTCTTTATCCGCCGAATAATCCCGGAAGCATTCGCATGCTTCAAGTATAAGGTCCTTTGAAACATTGCCGTAATATGACGCGGTGTCAATTGACAAATATGTGTAGTTGTTCATGATTATAATTCAGCCATTGCAGGCTTTCCGGGTCTAAGGATATTGGCATCGGTAATCTCCTTGATCTTAGCTTGGAGCTTACGGGACTGCTCGATAACCTCCGCAACGTTTCGAGGAACCTCGACCGGTCTGTCATACATGATCTGATATATCACACCGTTTACCGAAACAGATGTTTCCGTATCTCCAACAACATTTTCCGGCTTAGGAATAATCACCATTACCGTGTCTTTCTTTGCTGACATATCATTATTCGCTTTTCTTTCTGCCATTGTCATTACTTCCTTTCGTTATTTACGGATTTATAGCGGGGGACATTAAAATCCCCCGTACGCAAATCAATATATTATACTACAGTTGCCAGAGACTCAATTCTGCACATCTTAGTCTGCTCCAAGATTTTAAAGAACCTGTAGCCCTTCCAGCCGACAGTGCCGCGCTGATCAAGCGGGTCGGCTGTTCCGGCGGAACCGATAGGCTTGTTAATGATCTGAACCGACTTATCACCGGATGAACCGTAAGCATTCTTGCCGACAAGGATTGTCGCATAAACAGGCTTGCCGTCAACAGCGCCGTCACCGGGATATATCTTCATATCCGGCTCAACCATGGCATCCGCAAGGCTTTCAGATACTGAGATCCATGCGGAGCCGTTTGAGCCGCCCGCTGTTGATGCAACGGTATAATATTTATTGTCGATCAAAATTGTTGATGCTGCGGCAGGCAATCCCTCGTCCGTGATCGTTTCCGCAACGTAAATCTTATTCTGGCTCGTCTGAATCTTAGCAATCGTAAGCTCCGGGAACTCGCCCTTCTTACCGAACGGAGTTCCGCGGAACACATAAGCGTCCGGGTCCTCGATAAAGCGCACGCCGTAGAGCTTACCGATTTCACCCTCATAGATTTCAGTAGTCGCGCTGTACTCCTGCACGCGCATCCAGGATTCATCATCCATAATGTTAAACGCAACATCGGGATGAATAAAGCATACGAAATACTTGCCGTCCGCGGGCTGAACCTTGTTGCGCTTAAGAGATGTAACCGCGCGGCGCACGTCCTTTACTGTAAGCACATCGGTAAGCTCTGAGCGGCTTGATGCGGTACCGGCATAGAAAACATTCAGACCCGATGCAAGCTCCATCGCGTCAAGATACTCATATGTTTCAAGCTGATTTTCTGTAAGCAGCTCCGCATACTTTAAAAGGTCCGGGCTGAGCTTCTGTGCAAAGAAATCAAGCTGATCGGTATACGATACATAGTTACCGAACTGCTGAGGTTCACCCTTGATTCTTGTAATGTTCACAGCGCTTCCGGTAGGGGTAACGCCCTCGGTGAGCGGCTGCAAAGCCTTAGGGAGCGGGGAACGCTTATCAAAAACGATAGTCTTTGTCTTGCCCTGCGGAATATCCACGGTCTGGGCAAACTGCGTATACTTGCGGTTTGTCTTGTTCTGTTCGAGAACATAGCGGTTAAGCACCGCCTCCATCTCAGGGCTCATTCCGGCAGAGCCGGTAGTGTTCAGATTGAGAGTAGTTTCATCTGCCATATTAAAATCACTCCTTAAAATTAATAATCATAACCATTTTTTACACTGTCAATATACTTCTTAAAATCCTTCGATGAAAGCCTTGAAGGATCTGTTTTGGAATTGCCTCTGCCGACAGCTGAGCTTGAAGCATTCTGCATAATCGGATCGCGCTTGGGCTTTGGCGGCTCTTTTTCCTCCGGCGCTTCGGGGGTATCGGGAGCCTCCTTCTTCATTGCCATATAAGCCTCAAAGACATTCTTTCCGCCGCCGAGCGCTTCCTTAAAGAGAGCGTTTGCAAGAGCGTCCTTAAGGTCAAAATCATCATGCAGCAGCTTCAGCTTGCCCGCGTCCTTAAGCCATTCAGCAACAAGCGAGTCGCGCAAATTCTCTTCATTCTTTCTGCGCTCCTCCTGTTCACGCCATTTAGCTGCGTCCTCATCACGGCTTTTGTCTGCGCGGTAATCGTCAATAGACTTTCCGGCAGCCTCCGCCGCCGCCTTTTCGTCCTCAGCTTCCTTTGCTGATTTCTGATTGGTGAGGTCGGCAATGAGAGCGCCGAGCTTATCCTCGGTGTCACCGTAAAAGAACGGCAGCAGCGCCAGCAGCTTGTCGTGATAGCCGTACTTCTGCTTTTCCTCATCATCACGATGAAGCCTGTACTTGTTGACCTCCGCCGCAATATCGTTCTTCCAGTCCTCCTCTGAAAGATAGGACTTAAACGGCTCAGCGGATACGTGCGGTTCGTTATCATTCTCCGGCTCCGCTGCGCCTTCTGTTCCGCCGCCGTCCTCCGGCAGTTCATCGTCAGAGTTTTCCGGCAACGCGTCCTCGGCGTCAACCGTATACGACCCGTCCCCGCCGTACTTCACGCTTGCGATATAGTCTCCGAACTCACCAGAGTCCATATCATCAATCGAAAGCTCATCAGCTCCGGCTGCATCGCCGCTGTCAAGCTTTTCATTTTCATCTTTGTTCATAGTTCAAATCTCCTTTCCGGGCTGCTACCACCAGCCGCTGAATTTTCTTTTCACCTTCGGCATCAGCTCAGAAAGCCAGTTTTTATAGGCGCTGAGCTTTGAATTAAAGGAAGTCATAAACTGATTATAGTCACTTGTGTCACCCTGGTAGAGGGCGATTTTAGCATGAATATAATCAACATACATAGAATCATAAGGAGCGTCGCAGACCGTGCGCTCCGTTATAACTCTCCTTATGACGGCAGTATCCGAATGTGTTTCGGATATATCGTCAAGAGAACCCTCCGCGACATAAAGCATATAACTTCTGCACGTTTCATCATCATCGATATAGTCAACATCAACGAGAGGAACCGGACCGCTGAGCTGACCGTTGATTTCAATGAGGAGGGTATCGCCCGGAACAAACTCACAGTCATTCATAACTATGGTATTCTCAAAGGCGTCTATTGTAATCTCACCCTTGTATTTTGTGAGCCGTATCGGCTCATAGGGTGCAAGATAACAAACCTCGACAAGGTTGTTTGCCAACCTGTTGAAATCTTCTACAGGGTAAATTCTGTGTCCATCCGAACGCAAATCGCACTTATGCATAATGCGGTTATTGTG
>JBJEFT010000268.1:0-1761 GCA_051874315.1 Candidatus Ornithomonoglobus sp. | reverse complement strand
CGACAGACGTGTCGCCTACTTTAATCTCCATTGCCATACTGTTGAGCACAGCGCCCGTTACATCGACCTTTGTGTAACCTGTTCCGTTAAGGTCCACCGACGGCAATGTAAGCACAGCTTCTCCGCTGCCATCAGTCTGGAAATAATCCGCGCGCAGAACGTTGTATGTAGTATCCGTCACCATAGCCTCCTTGCTGTGGTGAGCGCTCTGTGTGATTGAATCCTGACCGAAATTCAATGTGATTGAACCATCGGAATTTGTCGTAACCGTTCCGTAGTCACCCTCAGCCAATGCCGGAACCGTGATACACGATGCCGCCATTGCCGCCGCGACAAATGCCGATAAAGCCTTTTTAAGTCTCATACTTATACTCCTCTCTCCATTTTGTTGTAATTTTACAAATATCTACTTGTATTTTATCATTTTTTCGTGTATAATAATAGTCAAATAAACAAAAAAATCAGTCAAAAATTGCACTTTCGGAAAGGGGAGCCGTCCATATGGTACCGTTTTATGAATTTCAGCCATCGGATATAAGTATAATCCACAACACGCGTGAGCTGAAATACCGTTCGCATATACATAATCAGATCGAGCTTATATATGTTTTTAAGCTCGGTCAGCATATAAACATTGACGGAAAGGACTATGAGATCCGCGAGGGCGAGGCTGCTGTTATCTTCCCGAATACGATCCATACCTATTATCGAAATGAATGGCGCAATACAGACCAGGTGTTTGTTATCGCCTCCACCGAAATTTTCGGCAGCATTCTGCCCGATTTTGAGGAATATTCAGCAGAAAATCCGATTATTGCGGATATTGATGAGATCGCCGCCACGGCGTTTAAAGAAATCACAAGCTGTACCGACCAGGCGGAAAAGCTGGCATGGACGCTATTAATAATTTCAAAGCTTATAAAAAAGCTGAAGCTGAGCCATTCAGGCGCGGCTCCGGTAAAAAATCTTACTCAGAAAATCATAACCTACATAGGCGAGAACTTCCGCAATGATATAACGCTTGATTTACTCGCAAAGGAATTTTCCGTGAGCAAGTTCTATATTTCCCACACCTTTTCGGATAAAATAAAAATCAGCCTGCCCAACTACTTAGCGCTTATCCGCGCCGAGTATGCGGCAGGACTGATCCGTACCACAAATGATTCAATTACAAACATCTGCAACAACTCCGGCTTTACCAGCCAGAGCACCTTTAACCGCGCCTTCAAGCGCATTTACTGCATGACTCCGCGCGAGTATAAGGCTAATATCGGGGAGCTGTACAAGGCAGATTAAAATATCGGACAGCTCACCTTTTTATGTATGCCAGAAGCTGGCGGCGCGCGGCGGAAATTGTCGCCGCTCCCGCGCTTACGCTTATGCCGTCGCGCTTATTAAGTATTTCAAGCAGATGCGACACCCGCGGAAGTCTGAGCTTGTGCGCCCGCAGTATTTCCGGTGATGAAAAGAACTCCTCCGCGCTTCCCCCCGCCGCGACCTCGCCGCGGTCAAGAAGATATACCCACTCCGCGTACACAGGCGCCATGTCCATGTCATGCGTGGATATTATTATTGTAAGGTCCTTTTCCTTCTTGATTTTTCTAAGCGCCGCCATGATCTCTCCCGTGCCCTCCGGATCAAGCCCCGCTGTAGGCTCGTCCAGAATCATTACCTCCGGCTCCATTACGAGTACGCCCGCGATTGCCGCGCGTTTTTTCTGTCCGCAGCTCAGAGCGTGAACGCTCTTATCCTTAAACGCCG
>JBJEFT010000267.1:0-1762 GCA_051874315.1 Candidatus Ornithomonoglobus sp. | reverse complement strand
ACCGCGTCATAGTCCCCGTCAAAGGTAACTCTTCCGTCCTCTACCTTCTTTGCGTCATAGCCGAGGCGGTAAAGCTCCTTTGATACCATTGCTTCAAGCCCGAACAGCGTGGGCACGATTATTTCAAATCTTTCGTTGTTCATCAGCGCTTCCTCTTTTTCTTTGGTTTACTATATTTTTGCTTTGTATCGCGGCGCTTTGCGCGTTTTTCCTTTTTCTCGTCGCCGCGTCCCATTGCCGTTTTTGAGCGTTTTTCAATTTTGGCAAGCACATCCGGTCTTGCGTCTCTTTCAAGCACAAAATCTATTCTGCGCAGAAGCAGATTGCTCGCGGCAACCGTAATTCTTATTACATCGCCTATTCTGTAGATTTTTCCCGTACGTCTGCCGATCAGCATATGGCGGTTCTCATCATATTCAAAATAATCACTCGTCATTGTTTCACAGCGTATAAGTCCCTCGCATGAGTTGCCGAGCGTTGCAAACATACCAAAGGATGTTACGGAGGATATGACCGCGTCAAAGGACTCGCCTATAAATCGGCGCATATACGCAGCCTTCAGCATATCATCAGCGTCGCGCTCCGCCTTTTCCGCAGCGATCTCACGGTCGCTTGAAATGATTGCCGCTTCCTTTACCTTAGGCTCAAAATAGTGCTGTCTGCTGTCGGTCAGCCTGCCGGATATAAATTCCTTTAAGACCCTGTGGATCATAAGGTCGGGGTATCTTCTTATAGGTGATGTGAAGTGGCAGTAGAAACGCGCCGCAAGTCCGAAATGACCGTCATTGGTGTCGCGGTAGCCAGCCTTCATGAGCGACTGGAGCATTACCTTTGAGATCATCATTTCCTCGGGACTGCCCTTCACCTTCTCAACTATGCTCTGCAGATCCTTAGGGTGAATGCTTTCGCTGTCTATCTTGCCCTTTAAGGAATATCCGAAATTCTTTATAAACTCATTGAACGCGGTGAGCTTTTCATTGCTCGGCGCGTCATGAACGCGGTATACAAACGGCAGCTCCGCCCAGTATGCCATTTCCGCAACGGTTTCATTTGCGGCAAGCATAAAGGATTCAATAAGTCTGTGAGATTTGCCGCGCTCCTCTATCTCAACATCAACAGGCTCTCCCCTGTCGTCACATTTGATTTTTGCCTCCGGGAAATCAAAGTCGATCGCGCCCCGTTCGTTTCTCTTTTTTGCAAGCGCGTCCGAAAGCCTGTCCATTTCCTCAAGAACCGGAACGATAAAAGCATACTGCTCCCTCAATTTAGTGTCACCGGCAAGGATCTTATTGACCTTGTTATAGGTCATTCTCGCGCATGAGTGTATGACTGTCTGTGAAAGCCTGTGATTATGAATATTGCCGTCCTTATCTATTTCCATAAACACCGACAGCGTAAGACGGTCTACGTCCGGATTAAGCGAGCAGATGCCGTTTGAAAGACGCTTAGGCAGCATCGGTATGACCTTATTCGGGAAATATACGCTTGTCGCGCGCTTTAATGCCTCCTTGTCTATCACAGAGCCGTCCTTGACATAGTGGGTAACATCCGCAATGTGCACTCCGAGCAGCATATTGCCGTCCGGCAGCGCTTCAAGAGAAACAGCATCGTCAAAATCCCTTGAATCGTCGCCGTCTATTGTAAATATCTTTTTATCCCTCAGATCCTCGCGGTTTTTAATTTCATCATCGGATACGCTGTTCGGCAGACTGTCCGCCGCATCAAGAACCGCCTTTGAAAAGCGTTCGGGAATTTTGTTTTC
>JBJEFT010000266.1:0-1764 GCA_051874315.1 Candidatus Ornithomonoglobus sp. | reverse complement strand
CTAGAACGGCTTTCCTTTTGCATTTGTTAAGCCGTGGTTATTCAGGTATTTAACAATTTCTGCATTGGTGCTGCCGTTAATGTACAGCTTGTATATAAGCCTGACCTTTTCGGCGTTCTGCTCGTCTATTTCATACAATCCCTCTTCACTACACTTGTAGCCCAGTGGTCTGGTTCCGCCCAACATTTTTAATTTCATTGCGCTTTCTCTCATGCCGCGCTTCATCTTCTGGGCAAGATCCGCGCTGTAGTATTCCGCCATGCCTTCAAGCAGGCTTTCCATAAGAATACCTTCCGGCGAGTCCGGGATCGGCTCCATTGCAGATATGACCTTGACACCGTTCTTTTTTAACCGCGCTTTATATAGCGCGCTGTCGTAACGGTTGCGGGCGAAGCGGTCAAGCTTCCACACCAGAACCGCATTAAAAGTTCCCTTTGTACTGTCGTTTATAAGCTTCTGAAACTGAGGTCGCGTATCGGTCTTTCCGCTTACAGCTCTGTCAATATATTCTTTTACTATGGTTATTCCGTTCGCTTTTGCAAACTCCTCGCAGTCATGCCGCTGACCTTCAATTGATTGTTCATTCTGCTTGTGCGAAGAAAAGCGGTAGTATGCAGCTGCTCTTATTTGTTCCTTTGCCATAGATAACTATTCTCCTTTCTCCGGCATAAGCCGGTAAATTTTATCTGAATCTGAAATCAATTCCGCTCTGTTTTAAAATTGCGTTAGCGGTATGCCTTGATTTTATTTTTGTATCAACGGTTATATGCCGTCCTGTAATCGGACTGTACCAAATATCATGGTCTCCTTTTCCGCGCCGCACAAAGCTGCAGTTGTTTTGACTGAGCAGCTTGCGCACTTTCTTCTCATATTCTGCCATTATAACGCAATCCTTTCATGACGCTCTGACAGGAAGTTGATCATCAGCGGTGATTGTATACCGCTGTTTAAATCCAGCAGCTCCGGAACCGCAAAACGAATACGTTCAAGCAATGCATCGAAGGAACCGGACTCCAGTACAAGCCCCGGAATATCCTCACTTGTTGCAATCCAAACACCCGCTTCATTATCCCATGTTAAATTTACTGTGTATTCCATTGTGCTACCTCCTACATTTTTTACACAAGAATATTTCTATTGTGTTTATTTAATAATAATATTCCAATCCGACGAGATCCTCATGACGACTGGGTGTATACTCATCTTCTCTATCGTCTTCTTCATATTTGTATTTTTCTTCATAATCATCATTATTATCATCAAAAAACATATCTTCGTTTCTAATCATATAATCCAATTCTTCATCTGTAATTTCATGTGATTCTATGTTATCCGGATCAATGCTTTGTGTTGGTTCTTCTGTTTCTTTATTATCTATTTTTTTATTATACCTATTTGTTACTTCATCTATAAACTGTTGCATTTCCTCATAACTTCTTGCTTCAACTTTTTCACCATTTATTGTTATGTATCTTTTTCTTTCAGTGCAACTGCTAACCATTGTTATACATACTATTATAATCATAGTAAATATTAAGTTCTTTTTATCTTCATGTCTATTCACATTTTATCCTCCTTTGCATATTTATTTAAAATAAAACTTTCCTTAAGATAAAAAAATATATAAGACCTTGCGCTGTTGCAAATATCGCTGTAATAATATATGTCAATAGTATTTTTATATAAATACAAATACCAAATTCTTGTACTGTTTCTTTTGCAATGAAGAATATACCAAATATTGAAATAATAGTTTTATACGTT
>JBJEFT010000265.1:0-1779 GCA_051874315.1 Candidatus Ornithomonoglobus sp. | reverse complement strand
AATTTATGCATGAGCGCTATCTTGCCACCTATCTTGAAATCATTCACACCATGATACCGTCGGGAACATCGGTGAAATCGGTTGAATGGATTCTTTTAAAGGATAAGGAGCGCTACAGGGAAAAAAGTGAAAACTGCAAAAAAGTCATTGAGCTTTTAGAGGATAACGGCGGGGGGATGGATATATATTCTCTTTCCTCATATTTTGAAAAGGATATAAAAAATACCGTCGCAAAGCTTCGTGAAGCTGGGGTTCTTGCTCGCGAATACAGGCAGACAAGAGATATTAACAAGAAAAAGCTGAGGGCGGTAAGGCTTGCGGCAGAGCCGGATGAGGCGCAGCTGTTCTATGACAATTCAAAATCAAAAATTCAGAAGCGTATGCTGTCTATCCTTATGAGTAACGAATTTCTTTCCACGGCCGATCTCGTACGGTTTTCTATGGGAAATTACAGCGCGCTTTCTGCCCTTGTAAAAAATGGAATAGCTGAATTTTTTGATTTGTATATTGACAGACCGGTATATGATACGCAAGGCTGTCTCAGTACACCGCCGGAGCCAACTCCGGAGCAGGCGGCGGCAATATCCGCCATAAACTCTGCGATCGATGAAGCGGACGGAGAAACAATACTTCTTCACGGCGTAACCGGCAGCGGAAAGACCGAGGTTTTTATGCGCTCAATCTCACATGCTGTTGAGCAGGGAAAAACGGCGCTTTTGCTTGTGCCGGAAATTTCGCTTACACCGCAGATGGTATCACGCTTTGTTTCGCGCTTCGGGGCAAGGATCGCGATACTTCACAGCGGACTGTCACTTGGAGAGCGCTATGACCAGTGGAGCCGTATCATGAACGGCGATGCCGATATAGTAATAGGAGCAAGGAGCGCAGTTTTCGCACCTCTTGATAACATAGGAATTATAATAATAGACGAGGAGCACTCGGACACATATAAATCCGAAATGAGCCCGAGATACCACGCGCGCGAGGCTGCAATATACCGCGCGCAGACAAGCGGCGCCGCAACTCTGCTTGCGAGCGCAACGCCGTCAATGGAAAGCTACAACAAGGCGAAAAATAAGGAATACAGACTGCTTGAAATGAAGCGGCGGTACAACGAGAACCGTATGCCGGAGATTGAAATTATAGATATGCGCGCCGAGCTTGAGCGCGGCAACAAGACTATGTTTTCAAAGCGGCTTTATGATGCGGTCAGGAGAAATATTGACCGTAAGGAGCAGACGATACTCTTTATGAACAGGCGCGGGTATTCCACGTTTGTTTCGTGCAGAAAATGCGGCTTTGTCCCGCAGTGTCCTAACTGTAATATTTCGCTTACCTATCACAGCTATGACAATACGCTGAAATGTCACTACTGCGGACACAGACAGCCGAATTATGTGAAGTGTCCCGCCTGCGGCAGCAAATATATACGCTACTTCGGCGGCGGAACGCAGAGAGTCGAGGAGGAGGTTAAAAGGATATTCCCGGATGCTTCCACCATAAGGCTTGACGCGGACGTGACCGGAAGGAAGAATGCTCATAAGGAGATCCTTGACAGATTTGACCGGGAGAGGATCGACATTCTCATAGGCACGCAGATGGTAGCTAAGGGACTTGATTTTGCAAATGTGACGCTTGTGGGCGTTGTATCGGCTGATACAATGCTTCACATAAACGATTTCAGAAGCGGAGAGCGCACGTTTGACACGCTTGAGCAGGTTTCGGGGCGCGCGGGACGCGGAGAAAAGGGCGGCAGAGCTATAATACAGACCTACGACC
>JBJEFT010000264.1:0-1783 GCA_051874315.1 Candidatus Ornithomonoglobus sp. | reverse complement strand
CCGCTTCTCCCGTATGGCAAGCAAAGTCTGGGGCGTTCCCATGGATGATGAGCACCCGGAGAACACCGCTCTTGCCGGGATAGAGGCTATGAGGGACTTTTACCGCTCCATCGGTATGCCCGTCACCCTATCCGAGCTTGACATCCACCCGGAGGATTACGAGAAGATCGCAGACAAGATAACAAGCGGCGGCACTACCGCGGTCAAATCCTACGTTCCGCTGACGAAGGACGTTATCATGGAGATATTCCGCTTGGCCCAGTAATTACAGTCAAAACTCAAAACTATAAGGGAGCATCGAATAAACCGGCATAAACGCATTATTTGGTGCTCCCAAAAATTTTCTCTTCCCGGGGCGGAACTTTTTCGCGTTATTCCCGTCTATTTAACGGTGCTTCGATCAAGGACATTGACCGGAGGAACATACGATTAACAGGAGGAATACAAAATGAAACATTTTGATTACAACGACTCGACAGATGTAGTTGTTTACGAAAATCATGACAACAGCGAAAACAAGACCGGCAAGAAACCAAGAACATGGCTTGTTGCTGTATCCTCGGCTCTCGCAGCAAGTATTTTCACAGTAGGCATTACAACAGGTGTACAGCATTTCACAGACAGTGTACCGCAGCTTGACACGACCACGGCAGGTACGACAGTAGCTGATAACGGCGACGGCTCAGACAACCCGGACGGCGCGACAACTACAGCCTTCACAGACAACGGAAAGGCTCTTACGGTGCCGGAGATCGCCACAAAGGTAGGTCCGTCGGTAGTGGGTGTTATAAATAAAACCACGGTTCAGCCCCAGAAGTATTGGGACCCGTTCAATGGCAGATACTATTATGACTCGGATCCGACACAGGATGATGGCGACAATACCGTAGAGCAGGGCTCAGGATCGGGTATCATAATCAGTGAGGACGGCTATATCGTAACCAATCAGCACGTTATCGACGGCGCGACAGAGGTTGAGGTTGTTCTCAACACAGGTAATTCGTATACGGCAGAGATCATCGGTCAGGATACTAAGACAGACCTTGCGGTATTAAAGATAGAGCCGTCTGATGAGGATAAGCTCACGGCCGCGACTCTCGGCGATTCAACAACGGTTCAGGTAGGCGAGCTTGCGGTCGCAATCGGTAACCCGATGGGTATGGAATTTTCCGGCTCTGTAACGGCGGGTATTATAAGCGCGGTAAACAGAACCATGACTATAGATAACAGAACATATAACCTTCTCCAGACTGACGCCGCGATCAATGCGGGTAATTCGGGCGGAGCGCTTATAAACCAGTACGGCGAGGTAATCGGCATCAACTCCGTAAAGCTTTCAACGACAGGCGTTGAGGGTATGGGCTTTGCGATCGCAATATCAGAGGCAAAGCCAATCATAAACGACCTTATGGCCTCGGGCTATGTAACAGGCAGACCGCTTGTAGGCATCGGCATAACCGAAACACGTTACGGTCTCTTTATCAGCTCGATCCAGGAGGGAAGCGGCGCGGAAGCGGCCGGGCTTAAGGTCAATGATATGATACTTGAGGTAGACGGTGAAAAGGTATCTTCAACATCAGAGGTCAATGAGATCCGCGATAAGAAAAAGCCTGGAGATACAATGGTCTTTAAGGTTCTGCGTGATGGTGAGACTACGGAAATAAGCGTTAAGCTTACCGAGGATTCCACCTCTAAAACAGAAAACAACAAATAAATCAGCAATTCAGTTTTAATCGTGGCTGTTGATCAGCCAATACCATCCTTTTTTTCATATGCCCTGCGG
>JBJEFT010000263.1:0-1783 GCA_051874315.1 Candidatus Ornithomonoglobus sp. | reverse complement strand
TGACGGAACCTGCTCATCCCTTGTTGCTGCAAGATATGCGTCAAAATCGTCTGTGTTTGTTTCCGATGCGTAAATGATTTCAATTCCGCCGTATACAGCGTTGTCATACATCTTTATAACGCCGCCGTCCTCGCCGGAGAAGGTGCCCTCGCCTAAAGCGTCTGTACCCTGTCTTGAAATAAGAACCGGATGCAGACAGTTTCTGAATACGTTCTTTTCAACATATACGGAGCTGCCTGTACATGCGCCTATGCCGTACTTTGAGTTACCGTCATAGTAGTTGTTGTATACATGCACCTGGTCGCCTCTTACACGCGGATGACGCGAATCGGAGTGGTCGAACCAGTTGTGGTGATATGTTATGTGATAGCCCTTGTATGAGTCGGCTGTCATACCGCAGAGCGATGATTTTCCGCTGTCCCAGAAATGGTTGTAGGAGAATGTGCAGTAATCCGAGCCGGTCTTTACGTCAAGCGAGCCGTCGCCCTTCTTCTGGTCGCCGCCGCGGTTCTGACCGTAGAAAATATCACAGTTGTGAACCCAGTCGTTAAAGTTGTCTGTATCAAGCGAGATACCGTCATCATAGAACTCCATTACCGCAAGGTTTCTTACCTCAACGTTGTTTGTATCTCTTAAAAGGAATGACCAGTGATATGTTGTCGCATCATCGCCGACACCCTCAAAGGTTACGTTTGACGTTGCCTTGATCTGCATATAGCCCGAGCTGTTCTTGCCCGCCGGTGACTCAACCTGACCTATCATACGGATGATAAGCGGTGTTGTTTCAGCGCCGTTCTTTTCACGCGCCGCAAGAATTTCGTAAAGACCTGTACATGCTGTCGGCGTACCCTTTACGTCAACACTGAACTGAACCGTGTCCTTGTTTGCGTCTGTAATATAGACGATCTTAGCGCCGTCCTTTACGGTACCGTCATTCTTATAGCCGCCTATGCCGTCAGGGTTATAATTCGGTGATGACGGGTCAAACGCGAAGCCCTCGCGTACCTGTGCCTTAACCTCAAGAACGCCTGTTTCCTTCGCTTCCTGCGCAGCGCCGCCGATTACCGGCTCTACCTTCATCTGATAGTTACCCGCTTTAAGGCCTAAAGCGTCCGCGCGGTAATATGAGCCGTAGTAACGGATAAGCTCATCGTCTATCTTTGTGTACTCGCCGCCCTCCGGCTTTACATATACGTTGTAATAATCAACCGGTGTCGGATTCGTCCATGTTACATAAGCCGTTTCAAGCCAGCCTACGCTGCTTGTTATCGTAATATCCGCAACGCCGTTAGCGTCAACCGTCGGCTTCGGTGACGGTGTAGGAGCCGGTGTCGCGTCCGGGTCAACTGTTGCCGCTGCCGGTGTCGCGTCCGCCGCCGGAGGTGTATATGTACCCGTCGTTGTCGCAACCGCATAAACAAGGGTTCTGTTTGATGTTGAGCCGCTGTCAACTATTGTATAATCGCCTTCTGTTTCTGCTGTGTAGTATATCACATAAGGCTTTAACGCCGAAGCCTCAGCATTATCCTCAGTCGCAACCACGGTGCCTGATGCGTCTTTTACAACAAAGTCAAGTGCTTTACCTCCCGTAGCTCCGCTGTCAGTGCCGCAATAGTACTCGACTACTGTTTCACCCGCGTTAAGGTGTATCTTAACGGCAAGGCGTTTAACCTTTAATGCGCTTGTTACGTTCTGTACATTTCCAAGCGGTGTTGTAATCGCTGCATTTACACTTTGCGGAACAATGCTTTCCTCGCCGGAAATTGTAAGCGCGCCGTCAAAT
>JBJEFT010000262.1:0-6682 GCA_051874315.1 Candidatus Ornithomonoglobus sp. | reverse complement strand
GGTCCGAGAATGATCTCGCCCCTTTATATTCCGGCTATGATACCTAACATGAGCTCCGGAATAATCGCTATTAATACAGGCTTTAAGGGCGCCAACTTCTCAATGGCAACCGCGTGCGCCTCATCGACCCACGCTCTTGGCGAGGCGTTCAGAAAAATAAAGGACGGCTATCTTGATATGTGCCTTGCGGGCGGAAGTGAAGCGGTTCTTTCTAAGTTCTGTGTCAGCGGCTTTAACAACATGAAGGCTCTTACTCACGCGGAGGACCCGATGAAGGCATCCACCCCGTTCGACTTAAACCGCAGCGGCTTTGTACTCGGCGAAGGCGGCGCCATGCTTGTCCTTGAGGAGTATGAGCACGCAAAGGCGCGCGGTGCAAAAATTTATGCCGAAATTGCGGGCTACGGTGAAACCTGCGACGCTTATCACATCACCATGCCGGAGCCTGAGGCGGATGCGGTCTGCGCTGCGATGGATATGGCTCTTAAAGAAGCCGGAATTGCACCGGACGAACTGGACTACATAAACGCTCACGGCACATCGACCCACTTCAATGATAAAACAGAAGCGACGGCTGTCAATAAGCTGTTCGGTGAGCACGCAAAGAATATTCACATTAATTCAACAAAATCCATCACCGGCCATATGCTCGGCGGCACAGGCGCGGTTGAGGCATGCGCCACGGCGCTGCAGATGTCTGAGAGCTTCCTGCATAAGAACCTCGGCTATGAGACGCCCGATCCGGAGTGTGATGTAAATGTCGTTACCGACAGAATCGATAATATAAGCTTAAATGCGGCGTTATCGGTATCTCTCGGCTTCGGCGGTCACAACGCGGCGCTGTGCTTTAAAAAAATCTGAATATTTATCTTAAAACATATGCGGAAGGGTAAAAGCACCCTCCCGCATTTTTTGTTATGCTCTTCTTATAATTCTGTTATTGCCGGTGCCATGATTATGCTCATGCTCCTCCTTTGGCGGGCAGCACGGCGGCGGACAGCACGGCTGACACGGCGGCGCAGGCGGCGTTACTGACGGATCGATCTGACCCGGCTCAAGGAAGGTGCATTTTTCGGGCGGATAAAATTCATCCATCGGGAACTCTATTCTGTCGAACAGATCGCACGGATCATCCTCGGTCGCTCCCACGCACTGCTTCTTGGGAACACAGTAATCATAGCTCGGGATGAGCAGCTGAACGCGTCTTTCAAGCTTGATGATCGAGAAGATACCTATCGACACAAAGGCTCTCTTTGCCTCGCCTCCGATCACTATCGGATCGTCAAATACGCGGCTTACCGATTCCGGCACCGAGGCTATGTCAAGCTCATCATCGCAGCAGCAGTTGTTCTGACGGACGTCAACAAGCTTTTCGCCCAGAACTATCGGCTCAACCACCTCTACCACAGCGTACGGCAGATTTGTCTTTCTCCACTGCTGCGGGTCAAACGCGTTCTGCTTATACTTTGACGAGAAAATCTTCGCGTTGCCGTCCGAGCCGAAAAGGATCACCTTTTTACTGAAGGTGGCAAGGCCCTCAACCTCTGTCGGCTTTCCTACGCCTGTGAATGCCTTCAGAGTTATCTTGAAGAAGTATCTGAGGTCGATCGAGTAAAAGCCGCGGTTGAACGGTACCGACTCAATATCCGAGAACACCCAGATAATTTCGGCGCGCGTACATTTTATGTTTATCGCGCGGTCAACTACCTCTTGCCCCACCTGAGTAAGATACACTCTTATATCGGACAGACAATCCTTGTCACGACAGCTATCAAATACTTTGTCTGTATGTATGCACACTGCCTCACGGAAGTTTGTGCCGCAGCCGGCAGACTGCGACTGGTTACCCTTATCATGCATAACAATTCTCCTTTCCTATATACAACGATAAATGATTAAATTCCGTTTGCAATATATTATGCATGATAATTCTTATATGTTACTATATATGAAAAAAGAGCAGTTTCCCAACCGCCCTCTTATATCATTTTCTGTTTTTAACAGCAATTCAGCCGCGGACAAGACCGCTGCGGAACTCGGCATTGATCTCCGATATTTCCTTTTCTCCGTCTATGTACGGCTGATATATCTGATCTACCCTGCCGCCGCCTAAATTGTCACATCCGTTGCAGAACTCGCACTCGCCGCCGCAAAAGGATAATGAACGGCTTATGATTTTTTCGCGTTCTTCTCTTGTCGTGTCTTTTATAAGTATTGATTTCATAATACGCTTCCTCCTTCAATATGTGTTTATAAAGCCATTTGGAAAATCTTTTTTACATCTTCCTTATCAAGAGGTATAAATCCGTATTGAAGTCCGCCGTCTGCAGCCTTCTGCGCCATAATGTCAAAATGCGTTTCGTCAATGCCGATTTCATGAAGAGTGGCGGGCAGACCGAGATCGTTGAAAAATTCGCGTGTCTTTGAGATGGCTTTATGGGCAATATCCATATCCGTACCCTCCGTAATACCCCATACATTTCTGCCGTATTCAACAAAACGCCATACTGTGTCGTCATTTAACACATATTCCATCCAGTACGGAGTCAATATCGCAAGTCCTACGCCGTGTGTAATATCATAAAACGCGCTCAGCTCATGCTCCATAGGATGCACTGCCCATGCCGTATTTTCGCCGTAGGAGCAGATGCCGTTAATAGCCATGCTTGACGCCCACATCAGATTTGCGCGCGCCTCGTAATTATCGGGAGCTTTTATCGCTATAGGCGCATAGTGAATACAGGTCTTTAATATGCCCTCACAGAAACGCGCCTGTAAATACGCGCCCTTTTCGCTTGTAAAATAGTTCTCAAAGGTATGACTCATAATATCCGCCGTACCCGCCGCTGTCTGCCGCGCGGAAACAGTAAAGGTGTATTCGGGATCGAGAATTGAGAACGCCGGCTTTGTGACATCGTTGCCTGTCCCCCACTTTTCGTTTTTCTCCAAATCCGAAATAACGGCAAAGCCATCCATCTCCGAGCCTGTAGCCGCCAGTGTCAGCACCGATACAACCGGGAGCGCCTTTGTTATTTTACTCTGGTCGATTACCTGATCCCACGGGTCGCCGTCATAGCAGCTGCCGCTTGCGATAATCTTTGCACAGTCTATTGTGCTGCCTCCGCCTACCGCCAGCACCGCGCCGATACCGTTCGCCCTGCAGATTGCCACACCCTTTCTTACAGATTCAATTCTCGGATTAGGCTCTACGCCCGGCAGCTCCTGCCACGCGATTCCCGCCGCTTTCAGCTGCTCTGTAACCTTATCATATAATCCGTTCTTTTTAATGCTTCCGCCGCCGTAAACAAGCAGCACCTTGTCCGAAATTTCCTTTAATTTTTCTCCTAAGTTTTCAATCTGACCCTTACCAAAATAAATTTTAGTCGGGATATTATAGTAAAAATTCTGCATACTGCTTACCTCCTGAAGCTTATAAAATATTTATATATTAATTATATCATAACGGCATCGTCAATTCAATCCAAAAATCAGACAATTTACAGTTATGTTATTGTATGTCGCTATAATCAAATTTTCCGTCGTTTCTTTCCTCTATCGCCTTAATCGCGTTATACGCAAACTCATTATACGGCGTCGGGATACCAAGCTTTTTTCCAAGCTTTACTACGGTCCCGGCAAACATATCAACCTCCGTATGACGCTTTGCGTCTATATCCTGTAAGGTTGAATATCTCGCATCCTTTGTGACGATTCCCTTTTTGCACGAGTTATCCGGCTCACTTGAAATTACTATTCCCTTTGCCGCCGCGATTGCCACAACCTCTTTTTTAAGACCCATATATATGTTCATCGCATATTCACTGTCGTCATACGCGCCTATACCGCAGTTTATAATTGCCTGCGGCAGATTGTTGCTTACATTAAGGGCGAATTTATCCCATATTTCACGGACTATATCCTCACATTGATGATGATTAACCGGCGTGTCCTCCAAAAGCTCTCTTATGCAGTCCATTCTTTCACTCGGAATGCTCTGTCCCGCCTCACCGTAGAATAAACCCGGAGCAGCGGCTCCGTCAAAAATGATTTCATCGTTTTTATGCTCGGAGGAAATTCTCATCATTGAATACACGATATGCTCCGCCCCCACAGCGTCGGCAAGCCTTTCCTCACTGTCAACGCCGTTCATAAGACTCATAACAATTGTGTTTTCCGTTACGATTTTCTTTGCATATAGACACGCGTCCTCCAGCCCGCTGTATTTTGTGCATACAAGCAGGAGATCAGCCCCTCTTGCCTCCTCAGGCGTTTTCACATTTAAGTTATAATTTCTTCCGTTTATTTTTATTCCGTTCTTTTTAAGACGCTCTGCGCGCTCATTCTCCGCTATGACCCAAAGCCCGCCGCCGAGCTTTTCATAAAGTCCCCATATAAAATATCCGCCTATGGCGCCCGCACCGATTATTGCCACCGTCTGTATCTTCATTTTCCTTCCTCCGTTATAAATTAAGAAAAAAACGGATGAATACTCACCCGTTTCAGATATTTCATTATCAGTTGCTCTGCTTCTTCTCAACAGACTTTATAGCGTCGCGCTCCATCTTAAGAACACTCTTTTCATCCTGTGTTCCGATGTTGCCTGTTTCGATGAATACGTTATTGTCCTTGATCTTAACAACCTTGCCGCAGATACCACCGATCGTTACAACCTTGTCGCCGACCTTCATAGCATTGAGCATTTCCTTTGTTTCCTTATCGCGCTTTCTCTGCGGTCTGATAAGAAGGAAATAGAAAAGAACTATGATTATAATCAGCGGCGCAAATGAAACAATTGTTCCCATCGGACCTGCTGAAGCGGTTGCTGCCGCATCTGTTGTTGTTGCGCCGTCTGCTGCGAGCGCTGTTATACCAAATAAATTCATTAATATTCTTCCTTTCCGTTTGGTTTAAAGATAATATATCTATTATACTACATATCTCTCAGAATTTCAAGTATAATTTTCACATTTTACAAATTTACTGCATATCGCGCATCGCGCCCGCCATATCAACAAGAGCTTCTTTTTCCGCAACCGGGCTCCAGCCCTCACGTATATCGCGCTCAACAATTTCATATGTACATGAGCTGCGCGCAAACTCACTGAGCATATTGCTGTAACGGCTTCCCTTGATAAGCGCAGTAAGCAGAGCGTATCTGCTGCCGTTGCGATACAAGGCGCATTTCTTTGTCACTTCATCCGGCAAAAGGCTCAGCGCGCCTTCAAGACTTGTAAATTCGTCAAAAATAAAGATTTCATTCTTTTTTGACTTCATCTTTTCCTTTATAGCATCGCCTATTCCAAGACGGTCTATAAGCTCACGGATTTCGTCGTTTGAAAAATCATCAGATCCGAAACCCATACCCTGCTTGACCCTTACGGTCTTTGCCTTTTTAAATTCCTCTCTTGTTATCCGATGCTTTCTCCCTGTCTTTACCTTGCTTATGGACAGATTCATTCCGACAGCCGATGCGGAAGCCTCAACAACCACCTGACCGCCGTGATACGGATCAAAGCCTGTTTCCGTCTGTACAAGCTCCATAACCTCGAAAAGCAATCTATGTAAATCCGCCTGCTGCGGGATTTTTTCGCCGGGATTAAAATCAAAATATTCAAGGTCCTGCATGGTAAGATACACCATGACCTCATCACGTGATATTTTTTTTATTCTCAAATCGAATCACACTCCACTATTATAAATAAACACATTACTATTATACTATAAAATATCCGTTTTGGCTATAGTAAAAATGAAAATAATTTATAAATATTTCTGGATAAAGTGTATATATTCCTACACAACAGGTAAAAATACACACAGAAAATCAATTTTTGAACTTTAGAAAGGAATGATTTCAGATGAATCAGAAGGATCAGACTAAGAAGCTGCCCGGCTTCTACATAGCACTTTGCTGCTGTGTTATAGCCATAGGCGCCGCAGGATTTATTGCCCAGCATATGGAGTCCGAAACTACCAATGCCGTTACCACTGCACAGGAAGATGTTATTGAAACAGAGGAAGCCATATTACCCCTGATAACAGAGCTGCCTGACAGCGAGACCGCATCGTCTCATAATACAATTGTCATAGAGGAACCGTCGGAGGAGCCGGCAGAACAGGAAAACACCGGTACAGAAACCGGAGCGTCTGTGGAAACAGCCGTTGAGGAATACGCGGTTGATAATCCGGACGTTGAGGCAGCATCGGTAACGGTCAATGCCGAAGATTCGGGCATGTTCGCCTCCCCGGTTCCCGATTCGACAATACTTGAGGGCTACTCAGGTGATACCTTGAAATACAACACCGTATATGAGGACTGGCGCGCCCATAACGGAATTGATATTGAAGCTCCAGAGGGCTGCAGTGTAAGCGCCGCCGCGGACGGGACTGTCTGCGAGGTTACGGAGGGCAGCTACGGAAAGCAGGTCACGCTCCAGCATAACAACGGCTACTCCACGGTATATGCCCAGCTTGGCGATATAAACGTATCAGAGGGTGACGAGGTGAGCTCCGGCTCCGTTATCGGCACAGTGGGAGCAAGCCGCGGTGAAAACATCACCGCTCCGCATCTCCACTATGAGATACGCCGCGACGGAAACCCTCTTGACCCTGAGGAATTTTAACAGGAGGTGAATTGACAAAGTAAATTCTCGTTTGCCAGACTAAATTCTACATTGTTATG
>JBJEFT010000261.1:0-1784 GCA_051874315.1 Candidatus Ornithomonoglobus sp. | reverse complement strand
TAAAATAGTGAGGTGACATATCGATGCGGATCATTTCGGGATGCCGCAGAGGCCATAAGCTTCTGGAATTTGAGGGACGTGATGTGCGGCCGACAACCGACAGAGTTAAGGAATCGATTTTTAATCTGATACAGGAGCATATACCCGGCGCCGAAATTCTGGACATGTTTGCCGGCAGCGGCGCGCTGTCATTTGAGGCTCTTTCAAGGGGCGCGGCTCATGCGGTGCTTCTTGATAACGATGCGCGTTCTGTTGACCTTATAAAGCGGAATGCTTCGGGTCTCGGATTTGAAGACAAATGTACAGTCACGCAGAAATCATGCTTTGATTATATAAAGCAGTGCGGGAAGAAATTTGACATAATATTTCTTGACCCGCCGTATAATAAAGGCTATATTGAGCCGGCGCTCACTGCAATTGTTCAAAGCGATGCTCTGAGCAGCGATGGGATTATAGTTCTTGAAAGCGATAACACCGATTTCAGGAGCGATATTGAAGGTCTTGATATTTACAGACAGAAGAAATACGGAAGAACCTTCATAACAATTTACAAAAGAATGTAAAAGCAGGAAATGGTGTTTATGAGAATTGCAGTTTATCCGGGCAGCTTCGATCCGATTACGAACGGGCATCTTGATATTATCGAACGCGCGAGCAGAGTGTTTGACAAGGTGATCGTCGGAGTTCTCCGTAACAAAAATAAAAGTCCGAAATTTACTGCGGAAGAGAGAGTTGAGCTTATAAAAAAGGTAACATCTCATCTTGATAATGTCGAAACGGAAAGCTTCGACGGACTGTTGGTGGATTTCGCTGAGGCTCACGGTGCAAAGGTTATTGTCAAGGGACTCAGGACTGTAAACGATTTTGAATACGAGTTTCAGATGGCGCTATTAAACCGCGCGCTTAATAATGAGTGTGAGACTATGTTTATGATGACGAATTCAAAATATTCGTATATCAGCTCCAGCATGATAAAAGAGCTTGCAGGATATAAGGGTAATTTAGAGGGACTTGTTCCTTCAGAAATAATACAAGATATAAAAGAAAAATACGAGCAGTGATGCTTGGGAAAATAAAATTTGAAAGGATGTTACAGACATGGACATGGATATGGATATAATGGAAATCATAGATATGATGGAGGACACCATTAATAAGGCATCAACAGTACCGCTCACAGGAAAAATCATGTTGGATAAGGACGAGCTTCTCGACTACATTCAGGAGATGAGACTTGTTTATCCTGAACAGCTCAAGGAAGCAAAGTGGGTAAAGACGGAAAGACAGAGGATCCTTGAGGAGGCTCAGGAGCGCGCTGATCAGATAAAGAAATCGGCTGAGGAAATGCAGGAGCAGCTTGTTGATGAGCATGAAATTACAAGACAGGCTTATGAAAAGGCTGACGCTATCAGAGATATGTCTGAAAGAGACGCAAGAGAGACTAAGCAGGATGTTGAAACCTATGTTGACGACATGCTCGCTGACGTTGAACACAGACTTGATCTTCTTCTCAGAAAGGTTCGCGAGGACAGAGAAGAACACATGAACAGCTGATAGTTTAAAAGTTTAAAAAAGTTTTTGATTAGAGCTGGATAATATCTGTTCAGCTCTGTTTGCCTATATATTATTACATTCAGGAGGGATCATTATGTTATCGGATATTGAAATTGCTCAGGGAGCGGAAATGTATCACATCAGAGATATAGCCGCAAAGGCCGGAATACCGGAGGAGGATCTTGAGTATTACGGTAAGTACAAGGCGAAGATTTCAGCGGAGGCTATAA
>JBJEFT010000260.1:0-1784 GCA_051874315.1 Candidatus Ornithomonoglobus sp. | reverse complement strand
CGAGTCCAAGTCCCTTTCTCTGACCTCTTGTATATCTGATTACACCCTTATGCGTTCCGAGAACATTTCCCTCCATATCAACGAAATCACCGTTGGGATATTCCCGTCCCGTATACTGCTCTATAAAGCCGGCATAATTGCCGTCGGGCACAAAGCATATGTCCTGGCTGTCATGCTTTTTCGCGTTTATAAAGCCCTGCTCCGCCGCTATTTCGCGCACCTCTGTCTTTCTCAGCTCACCAAGCGGCAGCAGAGTATGCTTTAACTGCTCCTGCGTCATGGAATACAGCACATAGGTCTGATCCTTAGTGTTGTCAAGCCCCTTTTTAAGGACGTATCTCCCGTTCTCCCTCGCGATTCTCGCATAGTGTCCCGTTACAACATAATCGTATTCAAGCTCCTTTGCGCGCTGCATAAGGCGCTTAAACTTGATATATCGGTTGCAGTCTATACATGGGTTCGGCGTTCTGCCGTTCTCATATGCTTCCACAAACCGGTCCATAACCTCCGTTCTGAAATCATCGCTGAAATTAAATACATAATGCTCTATCCCAAGACGATGCGCAACCGCGCGCGCATCCTCCACGTCGCTTAACGAGCAGCAGCTTTTTTCACGTATCCCCGCATCCTCATTTGTAAAAAGCCGCAGCGTCGCACCTATTATATCATAACCCCGCTGCTGCATAAGATATGCCGCCACCGAGCTGTCAACTCCGCCGCTCATGGCGATTATTGCTCTGTTGTTCATAATGTTATACTCCTGTCGTTTCATATCTCTTAAAGTATATCACGAATATGGCTAATGTCAAGAAATAATTTTAAAATATTGACTTTATATATGAAATGATATATAATAATCATATTAATTCTATAGGATTTGGAGCGGCATTATGAATTTCAATATTAACGAACTTACCGACAAGCTGCGCGATAAACGCGATCTTACCGACGAGGAGCTTATGGCGCTTATTGATACGCAGGACTGTGATTATCTGCATAAGACCGCCGATGCGGTGCGCAGGGAGCGGTACGGAACCGAGGTTTACACCCGCGGTCTTATTGAGTTTACAAACTATTGCAAGAATAACTGCTATTACTGCGGACTCCGCAGGGACAATACGGCGCTTGAGCGCTACCGCCTTACAAAAGAGCAGATCCTCAAATGCGCGGATACCGGCTATGAGCTTGGATTCCGCACATGGGTCTTACAGGGCGGCGAGGATATGTATTATTCCGACGAGTACATATGCGAAATCGTTTCAGAGTTAAAGTCGGCGCACCCCGACTGCGCCGTTACGCTGTCAATAGGCGAAAAACCCACAGAGAGCTATGAGGCATACCGCAGAGCGGGCGCTGACCGCTATCTTCTGCGTCACGAAACAGCCGATGATGATCATTACCGCGCGCTGCACCCCGAAAGCATGAGCTTTGAAAACCGCAAGAGATGTCTTTGGGATCTGAAGCATCTGGGCTATCAGGTCGGCTCCGGCTTTATGGTCGGAACTCCGCGCCAGACTCTTGAAAATCTCGTAACCGATCTACGCTTTTTGCAGGAGCTTAAGCCGGACATGATCGGCATAGGACCGTTTCTCCCCCATGCCGACACGCCGTTTTGTGACGAGGCAAAGGGAAGTCTTGCGCGCTGTCTTAACCTTATCGCGATACTGCGCCTTATGTTCCCCTACGCGCTTATCCCCGCAACAACAGCGCTTGGCACCATACATCCGCTTGGACGCGAAATGGGTCTTAAAGCCGGAGCAAACGTCGTAATGCCCAATCTCTCA
>JBJEFT010000259.1:0-1788 GCA_051874315.1 Candidatus Ornithomonoglobus sp. | reverse complement strand
CACTGTCCAGGATGTCAGGCTAAATTCAGAGAGTGGCTTAAGGTTAAGTACCATAACAGCTTAGACGAGCTTAACCATGAATGGTGGGGAGCATTCTGGAGTCACAGATACACAGACTGGTCGCAAATACAGTCACCCTCATCAATAGGTGACACAGGCACACATGGACACGTTCTGGACTGGAAACGGTTTTTAAGCGATATAATGATCGATTTCTATAACCATGAGGTTATGGCAGTAAAAAAGCATTCTGATCTTCCGGTTACCACCAACTTCATGGAGGTTGAGGGTATAGATTATTATAAGTTTGCAGAAAATGTTGACATTGTATCATGGGACTGCTATCCGCGCTGGCATAATAACAGGGAGTCATTGCTTGATACCGCTCTCTCGGCATCGTTCCGGCATGATATGTTCAGGAGTATGAAGCAGAAGCCGTTTTTGATGATGGAAAGCACACCGTCACTTGTGAATTGGCATGAAACCAACAAGCTGAAAGCACCGGGGCTGAACATTCTCGCATCTATGCAGGCAGTAGCGCACGGCTCAGACGGAGTTTTATACTTTCAGATACGAAAGAGCCGCGGCGCGAGCGAAAAGTTCCATGGCGCGGTAATTGACCATGACGGCAGCGGCAATACGCGCGTGTTCAGGGAAGCTGCGAGGCTGGGGAGAATTTTAGAGGATATGCCCGAAGTGAAGGGCAGCTATACAGAATCGGAAGCTGCAGTAATATACGATTTTGAAAATTCATGGGCAGTAGAGGAACTGTGCGGGTTGAAACAAGAGCGCGGATACCTTGATACCTGTATGCTGCATTATGCGGAAATGAAAAAATACGGCATAAATGTGGATGTAATAAGTAAAAATGCTGATTTTTCGCGGTATAAGATCATCAGCGCGCCAATGCTTTATATGATGCCTGAGAAAACAGCGGATAAAATACGGGAATTTGTAAATAAAGGCGGTATTTTCATCGCGACATATCTGACCTCATATGTCAATGAGAGTGATTTATGTCATTTAGGCGGTTTCCCGGGAAGCTTAAAGGATGTGTTTGGCATATGGAACGAAGAAATCGACAGCATTTATGAGCCGAACGCGATCATTGCAGACAGCAGGGAATATACTGTTACTGATTTCTGTGAGAGAATTCATCCTGACAGCGATACAGAGGTTCTCGGAGCTTATAAAAGCGATTTTTATGCTGGCGAGCCTGCCGTGACACGTCATAGCTTCGGCAGCGGCACAGCATATTATATAGCTGCGCGTACGGAGCATACATATCTGAGGGATCTGTTTACTGAAATTTTAGCAGACTGCGGAATTAAACCGATCATACAACAGTTTGAACGTGAGATTTGTGTAACGGAGCGAGGCGGGATGATATTTATTATGAATTTCTCAGATAAAGAAAGCATTGCTGAATATAATGGAGAGACAATTAAATTGAAGCCTTATGAATACGCAATTAAGTAAAAGTCGGCTGTATAAAATGAGAAAGCAATTTTTAACATTTTAATGCATGATCATCATCAATGGAGCGCATATTCGGTTTAATGAAGTTTTGAATCCCTCTAAATCGCAAAAAAGCGTAAATAAGGGGTATGAATACAGCCTTAGACGTATTTACAAACTGAATTTGTTTACAATAAAACAGTCACTTATTCACTTTTTATTGATGACAGTATGTAAATTATGTTATAACCCGAGTTTGACACTTAAAAAATGCAAAAAATGCTTAGGAATAGCCTATCTACGCCATTTCTAAGCATTTTGTTTTGATAT
>JBJEFT010000258.1:0-1792 GCA_051874315.1 Candidatus Ornithomonoglobus sp. | reverse complement strand
CCAGAATATCCGCCAGAAAGCAGGTAAGCAAGTTCACATTGTTCTTATTTGTGAATATCATCTTAAAAATGACGTCCAGCTTTGCCTTGACTATTTCCCTTGCCATCGGTATCACCTCATATTGTTAGGATTTCTTATTTAATTATATCATAACACCTCCTTTTTTTCAATAGCCTTTTTATCTATTTAAACAACAAGTTAACATCACAAGCGGCTGTGAATATTTTGCAAAATGGCGATCATAGCATTGAATTTTGTTCGCCGCGGCATTGCCATGTCGATTCACGCCGTTTAAACGTCGTTTCACGGCAAGTCTATTGACAAAACTTCATAAAAATTTTATAATAATTATACATATTTTAATAGAGGAGGTAAACTTTTTATGACTAAAAGTTACAGAAAACCAATAACATTTTTGCTGACAGCGGCTATGACCATGCTGCTGAGCTTTCCGAGCGGAACACTCGGCAATACAGAATGGGGACTGACAGCGAGCGCGGCGGAAACGTCACAGCCTGAAAACGGCAGCGGAACATCGACAGATCCGTATCAAATCACAAATGCAGATGAATTAGTGTGGCTTTCGGAGAAATCAAATTCGTCAAGTGTAGATAACAGCAGTCTTAATGCTGTTATTATGAATGATATTGATTTAGACGGTGTCAGCTTTACACCTATTCTGGAAAACAGCTTTGATTTAGACGGAAATAATAAAACGATAAAAAATTTAAACACTTTAAACGGTAATGATGATAAAGCCGGTTTATTGATTTCAAAATTGGGAGAAAACTGCACAGTAAAAGACTTAACCATAGAAGGCTCTGTGGTGCTTGACAGCACAAAAACACTTGATAGAGGAGTTATAGGCTCCAACGAAGGTACTGTGAGAAACTGTACAAATAAGATCAATATAACGGAAACTACAGAACAGGCATTTTGGATCGGCGGTATTGTCGGATATAATGATGAAACCGGAGTAATTGAAGGCTGCGCCAATTACGGGAAGATAATAGGCACTCAAGAGCCATCCATAATAGGAGGTATAGCAGGCGTAAACTACGGAACAATTGACGGCTGCATCAACTGCGGCGAGCTGGAATCCCATTACGGAGCGGGGGGTATAACGTTTTCAAATAATAATAACGGTATTATTTCAAACAGCGCAAACACGGCAAAAATAACATCCGACGCCCATTATGTTGGTGGTATTTGCGCGAAGTCGGTAATTAATACTACCGATTGTGAAGCAAAAATAGAAAACTGTTATAACACAGGAGAGCTTATAAGCGAAGCTACTGCCAGTACTTACGCCCCTTACACCGGAGGAATTGCAGCTTATATAAACTCATTATATGATAGTTCATGTAATATAATCAATAACTGTTATAACCTGGGAACAATCACAGACGCGGCAGGAATATCCGGCGGAATAGTAGCCGCAATGGGTGATTATTCAGAAATAAGCAATTGCTATCATGCAGGAAAAATTAATTCTGCTCAATACGCAGTTGCTATAGGAACCAACAACAGAGCAATTTCAGCAACCACCAATACAGATACATATGATGTAACCGGAGTGTATATTCTGAATGAAACAGGCTGGTCAAATGCTTATAATACTTCAAAAACCGCCGAAGAATTTGCAAGCGGCGAGGTTGCATATCTCTTAAACGGTTCAACGAGCGAGGGCGCTCTTGTGTGGGGACAGACGCTGACAGGCGAAACAAAGGACGCGTCACCTGTTCTTACAAGTGACACCGCAAAGACGGTTTACAAGGTGACCTTTGCGACA
>JBJEFT010000257.1:0-1793 GCA_051874315.1 Candidatus Ornithomonoglobus sp. | reverse complement strand
GCTGACGAGATCGGCATACCGATTGAATCGGGTCTGGTATTGCCATGCGGTATTTCAGGAAGATGGCAGAAAGAAGTTTAAAGCTTCAACTTGGTGAAAGGAGTCAATAATTATAACGATGTTAACAGGAAAAACAATAGTGCTCGGCGTTACAGGCTCAATCGCAGCATACAAAATTGCCAATCTTGCGAGAATGATCAAGAAGCTGCACGGCAATGTCCATGTACTTATGACGCAGAATGCGACTAATTTTATAAACCCCTATACCTTTGAAACACTCACGCAAAACAAATGTCTTATTGACACCTTTGACCGCAGCTTTCAGTACAGTGTTGAGCACGTTGCAATCGCAAAGCAGGCGGATGTTGTAATGCTTGCGCCAGCTTCGGCAAACGTAATAGGCAAAATTGCAAACGGGATTGCTGACGATATGCTCACAACAACGGTTATGGCATGCCCGTGCAAAAAGATTATTTCACCGGCAATGAATCACAATATGTTTCATAACCCGATCGTACAGGACAATATAGAAAAACTCAGACTCTTTGGCTATGAGATAGTGGAGCCTGAGCACGGAATGCTTGCCAACGGCGATACGGGCGACGGCAGAATGCCGGACGAAGATGTGCTTCTTGAATATATTTTAAAAGAGGTATACCACGAAAAGGATCTGAGCGGCAAAAAAATTCTCGTTACCGCCGGAGCGACCTGCGAGGCGATCGACCCGGTGAGATATATAACAAACCATTCAACAGGCAAAATGGGAATGGCGATCGCTAAAGCCGCTGTATACCGCGGCGCGGAGGTAACGGTTGTAAAGGGGCACACAGAGGTTGAACCGCCGATGTTTGCTGAGATTATAAACACAGAATCGGCAGAGGATATGTATAACGCGGTCATGTCACGCGCCGCAGATACCGATATAATCATAAAGGCTGCCGCGGTCGCGGATTATACACCCCAAACGGTTGCCGATGAAAAAATCAAAAAACAGGACGGCAGTTCGATGATAAAATTAAAGCGGACAAAGGATATTTTAAAGGCTCTCGGCGAAAGCAAGCGCGAGGGGCAGTTTCTCTGCGGCTTTTCAATGGAAACGGAAAATGTTCTTGAAAATTCGCAGAAGAAGCTTGTTAAAAAGAATGCCGATATGATATGCGCAAATTCGCTGCGTCAGAGCGGCGCGGGCTTCGGAACCGATACAAATATAATTACGCTGATCACAAAGGACGGCGCGGAGGAGCTGCCGATCATGAGCAAATTTGACGCGGCAAACGCAATACTTGACAGGATAGGAGAACTGACCTCATGAGAATGAGAAAAAAGAAAAACTGCGCGGCGCGTATTGAGCGCTGCGGAGATATACGCATAACGGAACCGGAGCAGTACAAGGGCAGATGGCGTGAGGTTTTCGGCAACGATAACCCGATACACATCGAAATCGGCTGCGGCAAGGGCGCGTTTGTAACCGGAATGGCGGAGCTGCACCCCGATATTAACTTTATCGCGATTGAAAAGGTTGAGGACGTTATTGTCATGGCGATGGAAAAGGCGGTCGCAAAGGAGCTTACCAATGTGCGGTTTATGGATATGGACGCTGAAAAACTTGAGGACTTTTTTGAAAAGGGCGAGATAAAGAGGATATATCTCAACTTTTCCGACCCGTGGAAGAAAAACAAGCAGGCAAAGCGCCGCTTAACACATAAGAATTTTCTTGACCGCTATAAAAAAGTGCTCAACAACGGCGACTATATATGGTTCAAAACGGATAATATGAAGCTTTTTGAGTTCTC
>JBJEFT010000256.1:0-1805 GCA_051874315.1 Candidatus Ornithomonoglobus sp. | reverse complement strand
GGGACGCTACAAAAAGCGTGAGGAGCCGTTCCTTAAAGAGAATGAAAAGATTGTGGATATTTCTATTGTCAAGCCCAAATAATATAAAATAAATATTTTTGTAAACGCATATTAAAAGCCTGCAAACAGAGGTAAATATTATGTAAATGGTATTGAAAGTGATTATTTTTCGTGGTATATTGTGTATGCAAATTAAAGAAAGCGAGGCAATAAGCATGAAAAATAAAAAAATATTTGCAGCAATTTTATGTACCGTACTGACCGCTTCTGCGGTATCGCCTGTTGTTATGGCGGAGGAAGCGTCAGCTACAAAATCGGATATTTATGTAAACGGTTCAAAGGCTGACATCAGCGGTTACAACGTAAACGACAACAACTATTTCAAATTAAGAGATCTGGGTAAGCTGCTGAATTTCGGTGTTGAATGGGATGAGGCGACGAACACGATCCGTATTAACACTTCTCAGTCATACCGTGAGGATGCGACAGGCGCTCCGGCGCAAACCGCGCGAGTGCTTGCGAAAAACAACTGGGCGGATGCGACATATGACGCGCTCAACAATCTGATCAAAAACAACGGTATACTGAGCAGCGCATATGATGCCGCAAACAAGCCGTATGTTGTTTTCGACTGCGATAACACGACAGTTATAAACGATATTGAGGAAGCGCTGCTTATTTATCAGCTTGAAAATCTCAGATTCAGGCTTACACCCGACAATATAGCGGAGGTTCTCGAAACCGGCATACCGGATATACAGCAGCCCTTTGTTGAGGATTATAAGAACGCTGACGGCGAGGCGCTCAATGTAAAGCTTATAGCGGACGACTGCGCGGCAGATTATGAATATCTGTATAAGAATTATACCGGCTTCGGCGCGGGCGGAAGCATGACGCTTGATGAAATAAGGGACACTGACGAATATAAGGATTTTACAGCAAAGGTTCGTTTTCTGTACTCGGCCGTAAACGACACATTCGACGCATCGGTTGGCTATCCGTGGGTAACGTATCTTTTCACCGGAATGACAAGCGATGAGGTCCGCGCTCTTGCGGAGGAATCGCATGACTACTGGCTTAATTACGGAGAGTTTACAAAGGTAAAGTGGACAAGCCCGGAAACGCTCAAGGGAGAAGCGGGAGTAGTTTCGGTCAGCTACAAGACAGGTCTTGCTTTCCCGGAGGAGATGAAGGACCTTTATAATACCTTTATGGAAAACGGAATTGACGTATATGTATGCTCGGCATCGTTCTATGACGTAGTTGTCGCGGCAATGACAAATCCTAAATACGGCTATAACGTAAAGGAAGAAAACGTATATGCAATGCGGTTAAAGACGGACGAGCAGGGCAGATATATAAACGAATATGACGATAACTATTTCCAGACACAGGGCAAGGGTAAGGCATATACGATAAACGCGTTTATCAGAGGCAGATACGGCAACAGAGGCCCGATTTTTGTAGCGGGCGACAGCTCAGGCGACTTTAACATGATAACGGAATATCCCGATATGCAGCTTGGCCTTATCGTAAACCGTGTAAGAAGCGACAGTATGAAGTCGATCTCACAGGAGGCGGCAGCCTCGATCGGAAATCCGGCTGCAAAGTATGTATTGCAGGGACGCGATGAAAATACAGGCGTTTTCCGTCCGAGTGAAAAGAGTATTCTTTTGGGCGAGACCGAAGAGCAGCTTACAAAATAAAAGGTTAAAAGCTTAATATTGATAAGCCGTTATGTTCGACTGCAAGGGTCTGCGGAAAAAGTTGTGTAAGCAATATCTGACAACACTCGACAAGGCGAA
>JBJEFT010000255.1:0-1806 GCA_051874315.1 Candidatus Ornithomonoglobus sp. | reverse complement strand
ATCAGTATATCCTATTCTTAGGAAATCAGAAAAAAAGGTTGCCGATTATGTTCTTCGCAACAGGAAGAAAGCGTCAAAAATGACGCTGCGCGAGCTCGCGGAGAAAACAGAGGTCAGCCAGCCGACAGTAATGCGCATGGTTAAAGCAGCGGGCTTTAACGGATACAAGGAATTCTGCTACCATCTCACACACAAGCCTCAGCCGGACGGAGCGGCAAAAGCAGACAGTGTTGTCCATCCATGGGACACCTTTGAGGAAACCGCCTCCAAGGTCATTACCTCATCAATACGGCTGCTTGAGGAAACCCTTCGCGCGGCAAATATAAGGAGCCTAGAACGGGCGATAGATATAATATCCGGTGCAAAGACCGTTTCGGTATATGCGGTTGAAAATTCGTATGCCATAGCCTTTGACCTTGCAAGCAAGCTGACATATCTCGGAATAAACTGTATTATACACTCTGATGCCTTTATGCAAATAGTGAGCGCCGCAAACCTTACGAAGGCAGACGCGGCGGTATGCGTATCTCTTTCCGGTAAATCCATTGACTCGGTCGAAGCGCTTAAAACCGCGCATAAATCAGGAGCTAAAACGATCGCCGTAACCAACGGCACAGATTCTCCTCTGTGCCGCTATGCCGATGTCATTCTTGACACCGGTAACTCCGATATGAAAATATACGGCAATTCAATATTTTCGCGTGTAACTCAGACCGCTGTTGTTGATATGCTGTACGTCGGAATAATTCTCAATGACTATGAGCTGTATTCAAAGCGGCTTATAAAACGCGAGGAATTGGTTCGTGACAAGCATTACACAGAAAAACCCGAAAATATGTAGCAAAATTTCTTAAAACAACCGCAAAATCCGATACGCCGCTACATGGATGAGCGGTTTTTTTATTTGTTTTTTTACAAAAAAATGACGTTCTTTTTACCTTGATGTGAAGATTATTTTTGTCCTCTATGTTAAAATTTGAATGTCAAAAGATCTTAGACGACATATATATCACAAGTAATCAGAAAGGAAGTAAACACATGCTTGAATTGAGAAATGTAAAAAAGTCTTACGGCGATAATCATGTGCTTAACGGAATATCACTTGATGTAAAAGACGGTGAAATTGTATCTGTTCTGGGGCCTTCGGGCTGCGGAAAAACCACTCTGCTAAATACAATACTCGGCATAACAGATATATCCGGCGGACAGATCATCTTCAACGGTGAGGATATTTCAAACAAGCCGATGGAACAGCGCGGATTTAACATCGTATTTCAGGACTATGCGCTTTTCCCGAATCTGAACGCGTACAAAAACATAACCTATGGACTGAGGAACAATCCTGACATTTCAACAAAGGAAGAGGTTGAGGAGCTTATTGACCTGCTTGATTTAAGACCGCACCTCAGGAAGAATATAAGCGAGCTTTCAGGAGGTCAAAAGCAGAGGGTTGCGCTGGCAAGAACTCTTGTTGTAAAGCCGAAGCTTCTCCTGCTGGACGAGCCGATTTCGGCACTGGACGGTGTTATCAAGGAATCGATCAAGGAAAGAATAAAGACGATCGCGAGAGAATACAACCTTACAACTATCATCGTGACCCATGACCCTGAGGAGGCGTTAACACTTTCTGACAGAGTGCTCATACTTAATAAGGGATGTATCTCCCAGTATTCACAGCCCTCGGAGATTATCAACGCTCCGTCAAACAACTTCGTCAAGGAATTTATTCTTAACCAGCTCATCATAAAACGAAACCATATCTACACATTATTCGGAGGCTGCTATGCGTAAACGCGAACAAGAAAT
>JBJEFT010000254.1:0-1807 GCA_051874315.1 Candidatus Ornithomonoglobus sp. | reverse complement strand
TCCTCGATTTTTTCTCTGAGACGTCTTATTGTAACGTCAACCGTGCGGACATCGCCGAGGTACTCGTATCCCCACACATTCTCAAGAAGGACCTCCCTTGAAAAAATCTGGTCCGGCGCTTCTGCGAGGAATCGGAGAAGCTCAAATTCTCTTAAGGTTATGTCAATAATTTTTCCGTCCTTGCGTACCTCATAGCGGTCAACGTTAATTGTAACATTGCCGGAGGTAATAACGCTCTTGTCCTTAGGCTTTTCGCCTGCCTCCTTTGATATTTCAGAGCGGCGAAGAATCGCCTTTACACGAGCCTTAAGCTCACGCGCCGAATACGGTTTCGTTATGTAATCATCCGCGCCAAGCTCAAGCCCGAGAACCTTGTCAACCTCATCCTCACGCGCCGTAAGCATTACAATAGGCACATTAGATTCCTTTCTGATTTCCTTGCATACATCCATACCGTCCATGCCGGGAAGATTGCAGTCAAGGAGAATAAGGTCGGGCTTATTCTGCCTGTACAGGTCGATACCTGTGGGACCGTCATATGCAGAAAGCGTCTTGTAGCCGTCCTGCTCAAAGGTAAATACGAGAATATCGTTTATATTTTTTTCATCCTCGATGATAAGAATAGTTGTTGCATCCATTGTTAAAACCCTTTCATAACAGTGCAATATGAGACAATATTTCATAAATGACATTTATAACAATAATATTGCACCTAAATTACATATATTTTATCAAAAATAAACAGATATATCAAGTGTATTTCGCAAAAAAATAAAAATTTTTTTTAAATACAGAAAGAAATCAAAAAAATATATGCTTATTTTACAAAAATCATATAGACAATCGGAAAAATTTGCGGTATAATATATAGTTAGAGGAAAATAAACCTTCACCGAAAGGAGTTTATAGCATATATGGAAAAAGCAGTATTATTGACCAGCGAGTCTGCGCAGAGGCTTGTAAACCGTATGGCTTATGAGATTATTGAGGACAACAGGGGACTGGATGGACTTGTTATAGTCGGCATTCAGTCGCGGGGCGTTCTTTTTGCAAAGGCGCTGCAGAAGAGGATAAGCGAGCTTGAGGGAGTCACGCTCCCGTTGGGATCAATTGATATAACCTTCTACCGTGATGACCTGACCCGCCTTAACGATCATCCCATAATCAGGGAAACCGATGTTCCGTTTACGATTGAGGATAAGAATATTATATTGGTTGACGATATTCTTTTCTCGGGAAGAACGGTAAACGCGGCGATCAAGGAGCTTTTTGATATGGGCAGACCGGCAAAAATAAAGCTTGCTGTGCTTGTTGACCGCGGTCATCACGAGCTTCCGATACGCGCCGACTACTGCGGAAGAGATGTTCCGACGGCTCTTAATGAATACATTGATGCCGATATTACAGAGGACGGAATAATAGAAAAGGTTACAATTCGCGATAAGGAGGCAGAATAAAAATGAAGCATGATTTACTTGGCTTAAAGGATCTTGATGCGGATCAGATAAAACACATTCTGGATACGGCCGGGGCGATGAAGGAGATCGTTCTTGGTCCGAACAAGAAAACCCCGCATCTTCAGGGAAAGACGGTTGTAAATCTGTTCTATGAAAACAGTACAAGAACAAGATTGTCGTTCGAGCTTGCGGCAAAGTATATGAGCGCGAACGCGGCGAATATAACCTCAAGCGGTTCGTCGGTGGCAAAAGGCGAAACGCTTGTGGATACTGCCGAAACGATCAACGCGATGGGAACGGATATTCTCGTTATGCGCCACAATATGAGCGGAGCGCCGAACGTTATCGCA
>JBJEFT010000253.1:0-1807 GCA_051874315.1 Candidatus Ornithomonoglobus sp. | reverse complement strand
CATCATACATAACAGGTCAGGTTATCTGCGTAGACGGCGGACTTGTAATGTAATAATATCGATATATAATTTTCCTGCAGGAAAGGTATATATACATTTGGAAGGAATATCCTTCCGCACACAAAGCGAAAGGAGGTGCGAACAAAATGGATGAATTCGAGAAGGTAAAATCAGTCATTGTTGACTTATTAAAGGCAGAGGAAAGCGACATAACATTGGAGTCATCATTCGTTGATGATCTCGGCGCTGATTCATTGGATCTTGTTGAGCTTATTATGGGACTGGAGACAGAATTTGATATCGAAATCCCGGATGAGGAAGCTGAGAAGATTCAGACAGTAGGTGACGCTGTAGAGTATATTAAGGCTCATGAATAATTGATGTAGCCTGACGCGGGAGGACTGCGGAGTATATTCGTGTCCTCCCGTATTAATATCTGAGGATAAAGGGCAATCAAAGACCCATAATTATATATAAATAAAAATAACGAACAGGAGGAAGACTAATGAAAAGAGTCGTAGTAACCGGAGTAGGCGCGGTAACGCCGATCGGTAATGATGCTAAAACTTTCTGGCAGAATATAAAGAACGGCGTTTGCGGTATTGATAAGGTAACAGCCTTTGATACAACAGGCTTCAAGACGCAGATCGCCGGTGAGATCAAGGACCTTGACGTGACAGAGTTCATTGACAAGCGTGAGGTAAGAAAGATGGACCGTTTCACACAGTTTGCGCTTATCGCCGCATCTGAGGCGGTAGCGGATTCCGGTCTTGATATGGAGAAGGAGGATCCGTGGAGAGTAGGCTGTATAACAGGCTCAGGTATCGGTGGTATTCTCACCTTCGAGGAGCAGCACAAGAACTATATTGACCGCGGACCGGGCAGAGTAAGTCCGTTCTTCATTCCGATGATGATCGGAAACATGGCGCCGTGTCAGATCGCGATCAAGTTCAACGCAAAGGGTGTAAATGAAACAGTTGTAACGGCGTGCGCGTCATCATCAAACGCGATAGGAACAGCCTTCCGCCACATCCAGTACGGTGATAACGATGTAATCATCGCGGGCGGCAGCGAGGCAACCGTTGCGCCGACAGCGTTTGCTGGCTTCTGTAACATGAAGGCGATGTCAACACAGAATGACGATCCTAAGCACGCGTCAAAGCCGTTCGATAAGAACCGTGACGGCTTCGTGCTTGCGGAAGGCGCGGCATTCTTGATTCTTGAGGAGCTGGAGCACGCTAAGGCAAGAGGCGCGCATATCATCTGCGAGATGGTAGGCTACGGAGCAACAGACGACGCGTACCACATCACAAGTCCGATCCCGGGCGGTGAAGGCGGCGCAAAGGCTATGGAGCTTGCGATCAAGGATGCGGGAGCAAAGCCGGAGGATATAACATATATCAACGCTCACGGCACATCAACAAAGTACAATGACCTGTTTGAGACACAGGCGATAAAGAAGGCTCTGGGCGATGCGGCAGGCAAGGTAGCCGTAAGCTCAACAAAGTCAATGACCGGTCATATGCTCGGCGCGGCAGGCGCGGTTGAAGCGATCGTATGCGCAAAGGCGATAGAGGACAGCTACATTCCGGCAACGATCAATTATGAGACACCGGACCCTGAGTGTGACCTCGATATAGTTCCGAACGAGGGACGTAACCAGGCGGTTGAGTATGCAATGTCAAACTCACTCGGCTTCGGCGGTCACAATGCGACGGTCGTATTCAAGAAATACACAGACTGATTATAAACAAGTGATAAAGGGGTTGGAGGTCAACCCCTTTATTTGGATATAACTGCACGACAG
>JBJEFT010000252.1:0-6850 GCA_051874315.1 Candidatus Ornithomonoglobus sp. | reverse complement strand
AAGTGATAAAGGGGTTGGAGGTCAACCCCTTTATTTGGATATAACTGCACGACAGGCTAACGCCCTGTCGTTCGTTGAATGACGGGGCGATGCCCCTTATTGAAGGAGAATATCATGACGGAAGCAGAAAAGAAAATAGGACATAAATTCAACGACCCGGACCTGCTCCGCAGGGCATTGACGCACAGCTCCTATGCCAATGAAAACCATACACGCGATAACGAGCGCCTTGAGTTTTTGGGTGACTCGGTATTAAGCATAATAATAAGCGAAAATCTTTTTAACCGCATGAAGGACACCCCAGAGGGCGACCTCTCAAAGTACCGCGCAACTCTTGTATGCGAGGAAAGTCTTGCGGAGGTTGCGAAGAAGATACATTTAAGCGAATTGGTTTTCCTGGGCAGAGGCGAGGACATGACGGGCGGAAGAAAGAGACCGTCAATCATTTCCGACGCGTTTGAGGCGGTTCTGGCCGCGATATATCTTGACAGCGGCTTTGAAACGGCAAAGCAGTGGCTTCTGCCGCTCATGGAGGAAAGAATTGAGCTTGTAATGGAAGGCAAGCTGTACCGCGACTACAAGACGACCTTGCAGGAGATAGTACAGAAGGACGGCCGCAGCGCCGTAACCTACAGAACGGTAAAGGAAGAGGGCAAGGAGCACAACCGCCGCTTCACGGTCGAGGTGCTTATAAACGGTGTGCCGAAAAACACCGCCACAGGCCACAGCAAGAAGGAAGCGGAGCAGGCGGCGGCAAGGGCGGCGATCATGGACATACGAAATGCGAAAGTATAATATACCGATTTTCGTGCCGCATAAGGGCTGTCCCTTTGACTGCGTATTCTGCAATCAGAACAGAATAACAGGACATATCAAAGTAAAGGACGTAACGCCGGACGAGGTCACAGAAACGATAGAGGAATATCTCGCAACGCTTCCTAAGGAGAACCGCGCGGTGGAAACCGCATTTTTCGGCGGCAGCTTCACGGGGATACCGATAGAGGAGCAGAGCGCGCTTATGGAGCGTGTGCAGCCGTATATTGAGGACGGACGGATAGACGGAATAAGGCTTTCAACAAGACCGGACTATATAACCCGCGGGATACTTGACAATTTAAAAAGGTATCATGTGACGACCATAGAGCTTGGCGTGCAGTCCATGGAGGACAGCGTATTAAAGGCTGCAAACCGCGGTCACACGGCGCGGCAGGTAAAGGACGCGGTAAGGCTTATACGGGAATACGATTTTGCTTTAGGCTTGCAGATGATGACGGGACTTCCGGAAGATACTCCGCAGCATTCAATCGAAACCGCAAGGCAGCTTATAGCGCTCCGCCCCGATTGTGCGCGCATATATCCGACGCTTACGATAAAGGACACATATCTTGAAAAGCTGTACCGTGAGGGCAGATACACGCCGCAGACGCTTGAGGAGGCAGTGGAGCTTTCAAAAAAGCTGCTTCTGATGTTTGAGGCGGAAAATATAAACGTTATCCGCGTGGGCTTGCAGCCGACGGAGGAAATAAACGAGGGCGCGTCCGTGGTTGCGGGACCGTTCCACAGCGCGTTCAGAGAGCTTGTGGAAAGCTCAATTTACTATGACATCGCGTCGGAGCAGCTTAGCCGTATAAACGGCGACTGCATTATCTATGTAAATCCGCGTGAAATATCAAAGATGAGCGGAAACAAGCGCTCAAACATAATAAAAATCAAAGAGGAATTTAACATTAACGTGAAAATAAAAGGCGATAATAATTTGGCGAAAAGAGAGGTGAGATGCGTTTGCTGTTAAAAAGACTGGAGCTTCAGGGCTTTAAATCCTTTGCGGACAAGACGGTGCTCGATTTCCACGAGGGAACAACCGGCGTTGTAGGCCCGAACGGAAGCGGCAAGAGCAATATATCCGACGCTATCCGCTGGGTCATAGGCGAAACAAGCGCAAAATCCCTGCGCGGCTCAAACATGCAGGATGTCATCTTCACCGGAACGGCTACGCGAAAGGGCGTAAACTATGCCGAGGTAAGCCTTGTGCTTGACAACACAAATCATGATTTCAATGTGGATTATGACGAGGTAAGAGTTACAAGAAGGCTTTTCAGAAGCGGCGAGAGCGTTTATCAGATAAACAAGGCAAACTGCCGTTTAAAGGACGTGCATGAGCTGTTTATGGATACGGGTCTGGGACGTGACGGCTATTCGATGATAGGTCAGGGAAACGTGGCGCAGATTCTCTCGACAAAGGCGGAGGAAAGACGAAGCCTGTTCGAGGAGGCAGCCGGAGTTTCAAAGTACAAGTACAAAAAAGAAGAGGCAATACGCAAGCTTGCAAAGGTTGACGAGAACCTTGTGAGAATAAGCGATATTTCATCGGAGCTTGAAGGACAGCTGGGACCTTTGGAAAGACAGTCGGAAAAGGCGAGAAAGTATCTCGGACTTTACGGCGATATGAAGCAGCTTGACATCAATCTCAGCCTTATAGGACTTGAAAAGAACAAGGCTGACAGCGAGGAGGCTGAAAAGCTTTATAAGTCCGTTGAGGAGGAGCTTGACGGAGTAAAGTCAAAGCAGAGCGACAATGAAAGGCTTATAACCACTCTGCATGAGGAAAGCCGCAAGTCCGACGCGGAAAAGACCGAGGTAAACGCAAGCTATGTTGAAAACGAGTCAAGAATCTCGCAGACGAAAAACGAGATAAGCATATTTGAAAACAACATAAAGAATAACCGTAATAATATTGAGCGCCTTGAAAGAGAAATAAAGAGCATCAATGAGAATAACGAACAGCGCGGCGCTCTTATAAAACAGACCGAAGGTGAAATTGAAGAAAAGCAGAGGGAAATTGAAAAAATAACGTCTGCTCTTTCCGGCTCAAGGTCAGCGGCGGAGGAATACGACGTAAGCATTAACGCCATTGACGAAAAGCTTTCCGCGCTGAGAAACGATTATTTTGCCCGCCAGAACGATATTTCATCGGAGCAGGAGCGCGCAAACGGCGTTGAAAAGCTGCGCAGCAGCTTCCTTGAAAGGCGCGAGGCGGTATATGCCGAAATATCAAGCTATAAAGAGGGAATAGAGAACACAAAGAAGCAGATCGCAGATACCGAAAAGGATTTAGGGGACAGGAAAAATAAGCTTTCCGATTTATCGGGGACGGTAAACGAGCTTACACAGTCAAAGGAAAAGACGGAAAGCCGCCTTAAAGAAATAAATGCAAGGCTTGCGTCAATGCAGGTCGACTATAACACAAAGTCCTCAAAGAAGAAGATGCTTGAGGGGCTTGAAAATGACTATGCGGGATATTCCAGAAGCGTAAAATCCGTGCTTACCGCGCAGGAGCTTAAAAGGCTTGCGATCTACGGCACCATTTCGGGACTTGTCGATGTTGACAAGCGTTATGTGACCGCGATCGAAACCGCATTGGGCGGAGCATTGCAGAACATAATAGTTGAGAGCGAGGAGGACGCGAAGCAGGCCATCGCGTATCTGAGAAGAACAGGCGGCGGCCGCGCGACCTTCCTGCCGGTAACCTCGGTCAAGGGCAGAACTCTGGACAATGCAAGAGAGGTAAGCCGCGCGCAGGGCTTTATAGGAATAGCGTCGGAGCTTATACATTACGAGAAAAAGTATGACGGTATTTTCGCGTCGCTTTTAGGCAGAGTTGTTGTTGTGGATAATATCGACAACGCGATCGCATTGAGCCGTAAATTCGGCTACCGCTTTAAGACCGTAACACTTGAGGGTGATGTGTTGAACGCCGGCGGCTCAATGTCCGGCGGTTCCGTTAATAAGCAGAGCGGCTTTTTGTCAAGAGCGACGGAAATAAAGACGCTTACGGCTGAAATTTCCGCAATGCTGCGTGATGTAAAAAAGCTTCAGGAGGAACGTGACAGCTTAAATAACGATATGTCATTGATAGACGGGCAGCTTGAGTCCTTTGTGCCGCTGGTGCGTGAATACGAGGACGAAATATTAAAGCTTGAAAATACGCTGAAAATGCTCAATGAATCCCTTGAGGGCAGCGACAGCGCGTCATATGACGCGGAGCTTGAAATGATCGAGACGCAGCTGAAGGATACCGCGGACGAGGTCGCAAGGCTTATTGCCCATGTATCCTCAATGAAAACGCGCAACAGCCACATAGAGAGCGATATAACGGAGCTTATGGATAAGCGAAACGAGCTTCTTGACAAGAAGAACAGCGCGGCGGAGGAAACCGCGGAAATCACAGAGCAGCTTGCGGAGCTTAACAAGGACATCGCGGTAAGCCGTGAAACGATCAATTCAGCATATGCGGAAATAAACCGTTCAAAGGATGAAATTTCATCACGAAAAGCAAGCATTGAGGAGCACAGAAGGGCGAACGAGGACACAGCGTCACGCATAGAGGAGAGAAGGGAGCACCTTGAGAATGCGAAAAGGCTTTCTGAGGAAATCAAAGAAAAGCTCAGGACCATAGACGAGCGCAAGTCCGATATATCCGACAGGATAGAGCGCTTCCAGGGTGACAGCAAGGATATTCTTGACAGGATAGTGGAGCTTGAAAGAGAGCTTACAAGAGTGGATAACAGGCGCGTAAAGCTTCAGACGGAGCGCGACAACACGTTAAACCGTCTGTGGGACGAGTACGAGCTGGGCTATAATGACGCGCTTGAGCTGAGAACCGAGGTTGAGAATATCAGGGACGCGGCGGAGGAGCTTGCGGCGCTTAAGCGTAAGATAAAGGCTCTTGGCAGCGTAAACATGGATGCGATCGAGGAATACAAGAGCGTAAAGGAGCGTTATGAGTTCATGACGACCCAGAAGGCTGACCTTGAAAAGTCAAAGGACAACCTTACAAAGATAATCGACTCCATGGAGGAGCTTATGAAGGAGCACTTCGGCGACCAGTTCAACGAGATAAGCAAGGCGTTCAGCGAGGTGTTCACGGAGCTGTTCGGCGGCGGACGCGGAAAGCTTTATCTGTCCGACCCGGATAATCTTCTCACAAGCGGCATCGAGATAGAGGTGCAGCTCCCGGGCAAAGGCATGCAGAACATCAGCCTGTATTCGGGCGGTGAAAAGTCGTTTATCGCTATCGCGCTGCTGTTTGCGATACTTAAGGTAAAGCCGACGCCGTTCTGTATTCTTGACGAGATAGACGCGGCGCTTGATGATGTAAACGTATCCCGCTTTGCGACATATCTTAAAAATTACATAGATCAGACGCAGTTTATCGTAATCACCCACAGACGAGGCACTATGGAGGCGGCTTCGGTTCTGTACGGTGTAACAATGCAGGAGTCGGGCGTTTCAAAGCTGCTTTCACTCCAAATTGATGATGTATCTGATGATCTTATAGAATGAGGTAATGATTATGGGACTTTTTGATAAATTAAAGGCGGGTCTTAAAAAGACCAGCGACGCGATTTCCGAACGCGTAAACAACGTGTTCAGCGTATTTGTAAAGGTTGACGAGGAGCTTTTTGAAAATCTTGAGGAGGCGCTTATTATGGCTGATCTCGGAATGGAAACCTCGGTAGAGCTTATAGACGAGCTGCGCGACCGTGTAAAGAAAAAGCATATAACGGACGGCAACGAGGTAAAGAGGGAGCTTCAGTCGGTTATCGCGGACGCTCTGTGCGAAAACGATTCGGAAATGAAGCTTGAAACCTCGCCGTCGGTTGTTCTCGTAATAGGTGTAAACGGCGTGGGAAAGACGACAAGCATCGGAAAGATGGCGACCTATTATAAATCACAGGGCAAGAGCGTTCTGCTTGCCGCCGCCGATACCTTCCGCGCCGCGGCAATAGATCAGCTTGACATATGGGCAGACCGCGCGGGAGTTGACATAATAAAGCATCAGGAGGGCTCTGACCCTGCGGCAGTCGTATTTGACGCGTGCAATGCTGCAAAGGCAAGGGGCGCGGACGTTCTTATCTGCGACACTGCCGGCAGACTGCACAACAAGAAAAATCTTATGGCGGAGCTTGAAAAGATAAACCGCGTGATCTCGCGCGAGCTTCCGGGCGCGTCGCGGGAAAATCTTCTTGTCCTTGACGCGACAACAGGGCAGAACGCGGTAAGCCAGGCGAAGCTGTTCAGTGAGGTTTCCGATATTACGGGCATAGTTCTCACAAAGCTTGACGGAACCGCAAAGGGCGGCATAGTAATATCTATCGCAAAGGAGCAGAGAATACCGGTCAAGTTCATAGGCGTCGGCGAGGGCGTCGACGATTTGCAGGTATTTGACGCGCAGAGCTTTGCCAAGGCATTGTTTGACGAGGAATAACGAACAAAAAGCGCATCCGCAGAAGGGTGCGCTTTTAAAACGCTTTTATTTCCCGAACACCGCGCCTAAGAAGCCCGCTGCTAAAACGGCGCCGAGCAGGGTAAGGGTGCGGGAATGGGGAGCAAAGCCGCCGTTTATGCCAAGCGCTCCGAAGAAGATCAAAAGACAGAAGAGAAGGCTTACAAACAGAGCGTTAAGCAGTATTTTATTTTCAGCGGTCTTTGCCGCGCCCAGAGCGCCGATGAATACCCCGACTGCGGCTCCGGCAAACGCGACTATGCTTGCGGTGCGTTCGTCAATAAGATTAAAATATGTAAGAGCCGCTCCCGCAACGAGAAATACGGCAGTAATTACCAAAGCAAAGAACAGTCCCCTTATAATTCCCTTAATATTCATGGCAGAACCTCCGTAACGTGTATTTGTATATACATATGAAACACGGTTCTAGAAAATTCTTGAAAATTAAGAAATAACGGTTAGATTATCTTTATAGCACCAAAGTACAAAATAACGTACATCTCAAAAGTATTGAAAATTCAGGGAAATCGCATAATAATGCCGAAAAACAGTAATACTGTAAAT
>JBJEFT010000251.1:0-1834 GCA_051874315.1 Candidatus Ornithomonoglobus sp. | reverse complement strand
GGTAAAATAATAGGAGGTTTTTAACATGGATGAAGCAAAAAGACGAATTATGGAAAATAGCATTACGGTGAAACGCGACCCCGATGCATACAAGCGCTATTTGCACAACAAGGCACGGTATGAGAAATACGGTCCAGGTAAGCGCATGGATTTGGATATGAAACCGCCCAAGCCCGAACGTACCATAAAGATACAATTATCGGATGAACAGTGCCGTATGCTGGCGGCGTTATTCAAGAGTATGATAGATAACGGGGAACTGTCGTTGGAGGATGATGAAGAGTGAGGGCACGGTGATAATATAGGAGTTTACGAGATGCTTTGCGGGTTTATCCCGTAGTAAGCTACAGCGCAGCCCTTGCAATCGGAGTATAAGAAAAGCTCTTACATCTTCCACCGACCAAAGCGAAATGTAAGAGCCTAAAACCTACTCGGAGTAGGTCAATCATATTATAGCAGACCTGCTCCGCAATGTCAAGTGAAAAGGAGAAAAATTCAATGGAAAAAGAACAGTTGCGAGCGATAATTATAAAATGCATATTAAAGTACGCCGAAGAATATAAAACAACGATTTTTAAAGCATTAAATGAATGTTCTGTATCGTCATATCTGTTTTTATTTAGAACAAGAGGATGTAGCATATCTAAGCATGAGTATAGCGAGCACTTTTTTGATTTTGTGCTTGGAGATGATTTCAGCTTTACCGATACAGAGTATCAATATGCTTGCATATATTATGGCAGCCATGCTGAAACCGAGCCGCCTAAAGTTGAGGTAATAGAGATGTTTCGGCAAGCCATAGAGGAACACCGGGCAGAGAACAAGCGGCTGACTGAGGTTACAAAAGATATACGAAGAAATGAGCAGAGCTGCTCTCTGTCCAACACATTAGAAAAAATAGAGGATTATATTAAATATTGCCACGAGGTTTGCAGTTATGATAGCGAGATTTTGCTTTACATAAGGTTGTATCATATGGGCTTTGTTGACGGAAAGCGCTCCGAAAGGGCACGCAGAAAGAACGCAGCACGCCATATTGCTTGATAGAGGAGGTCTTACTCGAATGAAGTATATCAGACAAAAGCTTATCGGCATAGGCTACATAGCCTTAGCGCTTATCGTCGGAAAGCTTATCGGAGAATGGGGCTGTCTTGCGTATGCCGTCCCCTTGGGGCTTTGGCTGCTGCTCTCACGCAAGCCCGTACTGGATATATACTGCACCGAGCAGCCGCCGAACAGTCTTGCAGAGCATACAGAGCGCCAATCCGCATAGGAAAGGAGACTGAAACATCCGGGGGTATTCGGAAAAATAGTTCACATACTTTAAGGAAACACACAAAGTCGCGCAGCTGCACTCCAGTTTTTTCAACGAGTGCCGGAGCTGTAGCGGCTGTTTTCTTTTAGGTGGAGCAGGTCATAGCAAGCGCAGAAAAGTAGCCCCACTTTTCATTTTTTTATGCAGCAAGGACAGCTTGCTCTATATATACCTATACGGGGAAAGCTTTTAAAAGAATTGCTATAAGTAGGGGATAAATGAGCAGGTCAACACTTGTTGGGGGTATTTATAGCAGCCCGCACTGCTTGTATTCGAGCAGAAGTAAGCGTAAATCCTTATCATTTCTCAATAGCCTTATTGCCTTGCGCTCCCGGCTCAATGTTTCTTTTTCGTCTATGTCAAGCATTCGGGCGGTCTTTTCAAGTGAGAGCTCTTTATAATATCGGCAATATATAACGCGTTTAAGTTCATCGGGCAGACGTTCCACAGCTCGGCGGACAATGGCGGCTGTGTTTTCCATATAGATACGTTCAAATTCGTTAAGGCTTGCTTCATCTG
>JBJEFT010000250.1:0-1843 GCA_051874315.1 Candidatus Ornithomonoglobus sp. | reverse complement strand
AAATAGCGGCGCAGCTGATCCGGAGTCATCGGCTTGAACATCTCCGCATGGTCAAAGGATATTCCCGTCTGCATCATATTCTTTATATGCTCATCGTCAAACAGATACATTTTCCGCGCGCCCGGCGTGTTCATCAGCAGCTCGCCCCGCATTTTGTACAGGTTCTGCATACCCGTAACATACGGATGATCCTCCGGGAAGCCGAAATAATCTATAGCCTTAAACATCTCACAAACAATGTCATACGGAATATTGCCGAAGCATGGCGCGCCCTCGCTGTAGAATGTAACGCCCTGTTCAAAAACCGAACTCTTAGTCATGAGGTCTATATAATCCGTTACACGCTTTACGGGATTCTTAACGGGCTGTGATATATTGTTACGCTGTTCCTGTCTTAAACGATAGTATTCATAAAGCTCCTGAGTAATTAAAGATTTAACTTGCAGAAGCTCTCCGTTTACCTCCTCTATCCGATACAGTCCGTACTCATCATTCTTTTTTGTAATTGCACATATGCCCTTAAACGAAACGTCATCAAGTATTACCGGCACATAATTCTTATACATAGACAGAATTATCAGCATTGCCAGCTCATACGCGGTAAACATCTTGCGGCTCATAACTCTTATGTAATGATACACCCGCGCCTCAGGATTTTCATCAAGATACCTGCAGATATGAAGCAGCGTATTAAAATCATCAATATTTGCTATATATACTATTGTCTCTTTATTCACGCATTGCTTAAAAATATCATTTACCTTATCGGATTCCTCCGAGGTCTTTTCATCAATCCCGGTATATACCAACGACAATACATTTCTTGTCTCTTTATAGAACACACTGACCTTTTTTTGCAACATAAGTCTTTGCATTGTGCTGATTTCTTCATCTGTAAAGTCAATACATGCAATCAGCTTATCCACAAGCTCTCTTGTTTTTTTCTCACCATGATAATCATTGAACAAACGATATAAATCCGTCCGATTCCGAACTCCCATCATCTCCGAAAGCTGCTTCATATGTAATTTTTTCTCTGACAGCAATTCTTTCAGATATTCTCCTATCGTCATTCATGCACCCCCTTAATATAAAAAACATTGCTTATATTTTAACATAAATTTGAGATATTTGCAATCTATGTCACTATCTCATATCTTAGTGACACTTAATTTTTTTTATAATTTTTTATAACGACACAAAAAAGTCCCGATCTCACATTTACGGGACTTGGAACTTTTTGCCTTATAAATTTATTTTACAAACTGCTTGACCTCATTTATTATCATTTTGCCGTAGCGTTCCGCCTTGGTGCTGCCTATACCGTCAACTGCCAAAAGCTCCTCTTGTGTCATCGGCAGACGCTTGCATATGTCAATAATTGTTCTGTCGGAGAAAATAACATACGGCGGAACACCCTGTATCCTGCTCTGATTAAGACGCGCAAGCCTGAGCTTTTCAAACAACTCTCTTTCCTTGGCCGTAGAAAGGACTGCGGGAGACTTTGAAGGCTTCTTGTCCTGTTTAGGCTGTTGTCCTTCAAGCGAAGCCCTTGCTTTTGCAAACGTAATTTTCTCCCGCTTCTCCCTGCGCTTTTCCGCTCCGTTACATGAGGAACAGTTGCCGCATTCAAGAAGTGAATACTCCCCGAAATATCGTAGAATGTTCGCCCTTAAGCACCCCGCCGTATTGCAGTAGTCAACCATTTTGTTTAGCCGTCTTATATCCTGCTTCTGAATACTTTTCCTCTGCTCCGCCGTGAGCTCCTCATTTTCATCCATATTTTCGATAAAGTATTTTATCGTGTATATGTCCTTTGCCATATACAGCATAATACAGTCTG
>JBJEFT010000249.1:0-6957 GCA_051874315.1 Candidatus Ornithomonoglobus sp. | reverse complement strand
CAGGAAGCGAAGCTTCCGACCAGCCCCCGCCCCTTTTAGGGGCGGACTTCAAAAGTCACTAAACAATAATTTAGTTTTGATACAGTCCCTCTTTGCATTTTCAAAAGTGAGGAATGCGGGTATGCGCTGCAAAAACTATATAAAATCACAGGGTTAGTATAAGTATGCCGACGTAATCCACGCATATCCGTTGCCCCAGTAGATTTGTGAACGGCCGTTTGAATAGCTGCCGGTAGGTGTTACGGAGGTACCGTTTGTTATAGTTGTGTAATAGTCGTCACCATATGCCGATTTCCAGACATAAACACTGCCCGATGAAGCTCCGCTTATATAATGGTCTGTTGCTTTGTAAGAACGTCTATAGCTTGAGCTTATGTATCTTGATGTGATCCAGCCGTATGAACCGTTCCATTTAACAAGGGTGCGTCCTCCCGAAGAATGACCGGTTGTATAAATAGTTGTACCGTTAGTCAAGGTTGTGGTGTAGCTGTCGCCGGATGATGATGTCCAGAAATAAACGCTTCCTGTTTCTGCTCCGCTGACATATGCGATGGACAGACTATTGTCATAGGCGCTGTAATTGTAGGCGCTGCCGGCATGCTGCACTGTTGAGGAGGAAGATGAATCTGAGGAGGATGATGTGCTGTTCTCGGCATTCAATTTGTTTTCTATGTTGATCTCAAAGGTATCATAATTTTTCCTCTGGTTAGCGTCCATATCATCCTCGCTGATAGAATAGAGCTTCTTTTGAGCGGCTTTATAATCTCCGCTGTCATAAAGCTGCTTAACCTCGTTCAGTCTATCGTTAATAGTTTCTGAATTATCTCCCGCATCTTCTATTTGTTCTTTAAGGTCCTCAATATCATCTGCCATTGCAAGATCGGAATAGTCATGGATTTCAGAAATCTTTTCGGATGCTTCACTGATATCTCCATCTTCAAATGCTGAAAGCGCATCGTTATAGGCATTAATAACATCAGAAATGTGAATAAAATCCTTGTCCTTTACACCATTGCCTATTGCTATCGCGCATTGCTCCGCAGCAGCGCTGTATGATCCGTTTTCCATAAGCTCTATTGCAACATTCTTTGCAACTAACCCGTCACGATTGGTACAGCCGGATATGACAGCCAAGACTGCTGCAGCTGCAATAACTAAAATAGTCTTTTTTTTCATATGTTTTACTCCTTTGGATATATTTGATATATTTAGTATAACATAAAATAATCTTTTAGTCAATATTTATAAAATATTTTATAAGCTATATAGCTTATATAGCTTGTCAGCTCATTTTCATAAAAAAGTACTTTACAAATCCTGAGAAATATATTATAATATATAATAGTATATCTGTAAATTAAACAGAACTTTTTGCTTATGAGAAGCAAAAGAATAAAATCGGAGGAAAGAAATGTTTTCAGCTTCATATATAATTAACAAAATAATCATGATACCGATAGTGCTCATAGCGCTTACCTTTCATGAATTCTGTCATGGCTGGGTATCGGATAAGCTGGGGGACCCCACACCGAGAATGACGGGCAGACTGTCGCTTAATCCTTTGGCGCATCTTGATCCTGTAGGCGCGATACTTATGGTGCTTACGGGCTTCGGATGGGCAAAGCCGGTACAGATCAATGCGCGGTATTATAAAAATCCAAAGGTGGGTATGGCGGTTACCGCGGCGGCGGGACCTCTTTCAAACCTTGTTCTCGCATTCGCATCAATGCTTATTTATACTGTATTCGTGATTATATACTATAAAACAGGATTGTTTGCAAATTCGATTAATACAATAGGAAGCATACTGTTTCTGTTCGCGCAGACAAATCTATGTTTTCTGGTGTTTAATATCATTCCCATACCGCCGCTTGACGGTTCGCGTGTGCTTGGAATATTTCTTTCGACGAGCGCGTATTTCAAGCTTCAGCAGTTTGAGAGATACAGCTTTCTGCTTATCATTCTGTTGTCATTTGCCGGTGTGTTTGACAGGATAATCGGAACAGGCGTAAGCCTTGCGCTCACAGGTATTCTTAACGTCTGCCAGTCGCTTGCAAATCTGTTTGTGTGATACGGTGATACAGATGGAGGAAATGAAATATAAGCTCGACAGCTTTGAGGGCCCGCTCGATCTGCTGCTGACACTTATCAAAAAGAACAAGGTCAGCATATGGGACATACCCATTGTTGAGATCACCGATCAGTACCTTGAAGCTATTGAGGGAATTGAAAAATCGCGTCTGGACGATACAAGCGAGTTTATTGTGCTTGCGTCGCAGCTGCTCTATATCAAATCAAAAATGCTTCTTCCTAAAGAGGAGAAGGAGGAGGATGAGGAGGACCCGCGCGAGGAGCTTGCCCGCAGACTTTATGAATATAAGAAGTTCAAGGAAGCCTCGCAGGAAATGCGCAAGAGCGAATTTTCGTCAAGGTATATGGTGTTCCGCGAGGAGGAAAAAATCAAGTTCCCCGTGCCGGAATACAGCAGACATCATGAGCTTTCCGAGCTTGCCGATGCGTTAGGCAGCATACTGCAGCGGCGCATAAGAAAGGCAAAGCCGGAAAAACGGGCATTTTCGGGTATTGTAGGCCGCGAAAAGGTTTCGGTTGACGATATGGTAGAAAAGGTCTGTAAGGTGCTGCACCGCCGTAAAAGAGTGGAATTTTCAACATTGTTCCGCGAGGAGGACTCGCGGCCGGAAATGATAGCGACCTTTCTTGCAGTCCTCGAAATGATAAAGCTGAAAAGAATACGCGCCGACTATGATGAGGAGCAGGATGAGTTTATAATATCCTCCTGCGCGCAAGCTGCAACAGAGCAATAGGTTAATGAAGGGATAAATTTTGATGGATAACATAAAATATGCCATAGAGGGTATATTGTTCGCCGCGGGCGAGCCGGTAAAGGCGGCAAAGCTTGCCGTTGTGCTGGATAAGCAGGTACAGGAGGTAGAGGACGCCGTTACTGAGCTGAAGGCGGAATATGACCGCGATCACCGCGGCTTTAACATAATAGAGATTTCAGACGGCTATCAGATATGCTCACGGCCCGAGTATTATACATATATACGCGAAATACTTGGAGAGCAGAGAAATCAGCCGCTATCAAATGCCGCGATGGAGGCGCTTGCGATAATCGCGTACAAGCAGCCGGTAACGCGCGGTATGGTTGAGAAAATACGCGGAGTAAATTCCGATGGCTGTGTAAACAGACTCTATGAGAGAGGTCTTATAGATGAGTGCGGACGGCTTGACGCGCCGGGACGGCCTATTCTGTACAAGACAACGGATACGTTTTTGCGCTGCTTCGGTCTGCGCACACCCCGCGATCTTCCGCCGATAAATTTCAAGAATATAATGCCGGAGCTTGCGCAAACGGGCGAGCAGCTTTCTATAACAGAAGAAGATGAAAACGGCGATGTGCCGCAGCCTCAGCAGCAGGCGGAGGAGCAGGCAATCGAGGCGACGCAGCAGGAGCAGTAAGGTGTATAAAGGAGAGAGAGGACATGGCAGCATTGATTGTTATTGCAATAATTATCGCGGTTCTCGCAATCATATTTTTTATACCCATAAAATGCGCGGCGTATATTTCCTATACAAACAACACGCTTGACCAGTCGCTTGACCTGAAGTACGGCTTCATAAGAATACGGCTCCCGGAAAAAAAGGAAAAGGTATCCGAGGCAGTGGAAAAGTCAGCAGAGGACGCGGATAAGGAAGCCGAGGACAAGCCGGATAAGGTAAAGCTTGCTGTCTCGTTTGCGCGCGGAAATATCGCGGAGATCAAGGAAGCCGTTTATAAAATACTCGGATATATGTTCCGGCGCGCGGTTACAATAAATCTGCTGGATATAAAGCTGATTTTCGGCACAGAGGACGCAATGCAGACGGGACTTTTGTTCGGCGCTGCGGCAGCGTTTATATATAATGTTCTTGGGGTCATGGACAAAAAGATGCGTCTTAGAAAGCATAGGGAAGAGGTTAAGCCTGATTTTAAAAATCCGCATATTTTTGCGGAGCTTGAGGCTATAATAACAACGAATTTATTTAACATAGCGGTTCTGGCAGTTATATTTCTGCGCTGCTTTCTTCCGCTGTATAAGAAATATAAGAGTTTGAAAGGGGAACTGAATAATGGCAAATCCGATTAAAGACCTGATTGAGACCGCCATAGATTCTATGGACGGATTGTTTACTGCTGAGAGTATTATCGGCGATACGGTTACGGCGGCAGACGGCACAATGATTATTCCTATCGCAAGAGTTGCGTTTGGTGTCGGCGGCGGCGGAAGCGAGTTCAAGGAGACCGACGCGGCGGGCAATAATCTTTTCGGCGGCGGTGTGGGCGCGGGAGCGTCTATAAGACCGGAGGGCTTTCTCGTTATAACAAAAAGCGGCAGCATACGTTTTGTTTCAACGGACGAGGGATCAGGCCCTATCGAAAAGCTTATTGAGCTTGCGCCGGATATGGTTGACAGAATATCAGGCATATTTAAAAAGAAAAACAACGGAGAAACGACAGAAGAATGATAACTTTAAAGGATAAAATATTGTCGGGTGTTATGAAGCCGACAAGATACACGGGCGGAGAGCTTAACGCGGTCATAAAGAACGCCGATGAGGTTGATATACGATTCGGCTTCTGCTTCCCTGATGTATACGAGATCGCAATGTCGCATCTCGGACTTAAAATAATCTATCACACGCTGAATAACCGTGAGGACACATGGTGTGAGCGTGTTTTTGCGCCGTGGGACGATATGGAGCAGGAAATGCGTAAGCATGATATGAAGCTCTTTGCGCTTGAATCGGGCGACGAGGTAACACATTTTGATATATTGGGCTTTACATTGCAGTATGAGCTTTCATATTCAAATATTGTAAATATGCTTGATCTTGCCGGAATCCCGCTTATGGCGGCGGAGAGGGGAGAGGAATTTCCTCTTGTTTACGGCGGCGGCCCGTGCGCTTATAATGCGGAGCCGATTGCCGATATGTTCGATTTTTTCATGCTCGGAGAGGGAGAGGAACAGGTCCATGAAGCAATGGAGGTTCTCAAGGCATGGAAGAAGGACGGTAAAAAGAGCAAAAAGGAATTTCTTGAAAGGCTGCTTGATGAGGTAGAGGGTATATATGTACCCTCATTTTATGATGTTGAATACAATGAGGACGGAACGGTCAAGAGCATAACTCCGAATAATCCGCACGCGCCGGAAAAGGTCAGAAAGCGTATTATGAAGGATTTTAACGCAACCTATGCGCCGGACACAATTATTGTGCCGTTCGGCGAGGTCGTTCACGATCGTGTTATGCTTGAGGTTATGAGAGGCTGTCTGAGGGGCTGCCGGTTCTGCCAGGCGGGCTACATATACCGTCCGCAGAGGGAAAGAAAGCCGGAAACGCTTTTAGGACTGGCAAACGACCTGCTTTCATGCAGCGGCTATGATGAAATTTCGCTTTCATCACTCTCAACAAGCGACTATTCCGGTCTGCCGGAGCTTACCGACGGACTGCTCAAATTTACCGAAGAAAAGAAAATAGGACTTTCGCTTCCGTCGCTGAGAATTGACAACTTCTCTTTAGAGCTTATGGAAAAGGTTCAGAAGGTGAGAAAGAGCGGTATAACGTTTGCGATCGAGGCGGGCACACAGCGTCTGCGCAATGTTATTAATAAGAACGTAATTGAAGAAAATGTTATGAAGTCAACCGCGCTGCTGTTTGCGGGCGGCTGGACAAACGTTAAGCTGTACTTTATGCTCGGACTGCCGACGGAAACAGATGAGGACGTTAAGGAGATAGCGGCGCTTGCCGGGCGCATTCTTGATGTTTATTTTGACATTCCCAAGGAGGAAAGAGCGAAGAATATAAATATCACGATAAGCGCGTCATCGTTCGTTCCCAAGCCGTTTACGGCGTTCCAGTGGTTCGGGATGAATTCCCGTGAGGAGCTTATAAGAAAGCAGCGCCTTGTCAGGGATAACATTCCAAACAGAAGAATACGATACACCTATCATGATAACAAAACAAGCTATCTTGAGGGCGTTTTTGCCCGCGGCGACCGCAGACTTTGCAAAGCGATAATAAGAGCCGTTGAGCTAGGATGTAAATTCGACAGCTGGGGCGACTTCTTTGATTTTGACAAATGGATGCAGGCAATAAGCGACTGCGGACTTGACCCGGATTTTTACGCGGCAAGAGAGAGAAGCTATGACGAGGTCCTTCCGTGGGATCATATTGATGTCGGGGTTACAAAGCAGTTCCTTATAAACGAAAACGAAAAGGCAAAAGCGGCGGCCGTAACTCCGCACTGCCGCTTAAAGTGCTCCGGCTGCGGCGCGGCGCGCTTCGGCACGGGAGTGTGCCTGGAAAAACGCAATAAGGAGGGAGCTGTGGAATGAGTAAATTTATTTTAAAATACGGCAGAGATGACCGTGTAAAGTTCATTTCACATCTGGACTTTGTACGATGCTTCCACAGAGCGATAAGGCGCTCAAAGCTTAATTTCGAGTTCTCGCAGGGCTTTAACCCGCACCCTGTTATGACGATCGCGCAGCCGCTCCCCGTAGGCGTTACAAGCGAATGCGACTATATGAAGGTCGGACTGATAACAGGTCTAAACAACGAGCAGGTCAGGGACGAAATAAACCGCTGCCTGCCGCCGGGCTTTAAGATTTATGCCGCATACCGCCTGAAGGCTAAGGAAATTGACCTGACTAAGATAAATATGGCGGAGTACATTGTGGAAATTGAATGCGAGGCTCCGGGAGATATAAACGCGCTTATGGCGCACAGTGAGCTTACAGTGCCGAAAAAGACAAAAAAGGGCGTGAGCGATTCGGATATAAGACCGCATATATTTGAGGCGGAGGATTTAGGCTATAAGGACGGAATACAGACGATCCGCCTTGTGGTGTCCTGCGGCAGCAGCTATAACCTGAAGCCGGAAACGGTTGTCGC
>JBJEFT010000248.1:0-1854 GCA_051874315.1 Candidatus Ornithomonoglobus sp. | reverse complement strand
GCTTGATTACTATTGATGAAAACCCTCGTGTCAAGCTTAAAAAGCGTAAGCCTACTAAGAAGATAGGCAAAAACAAGAAGCTTCCAAACAAGCACCCTAATATCGTTGAGAGATTGGTTGATAAAATACTTTGCGGTCGCTCTTTTTCCAATCGTCCCGAGAAGTATCTTCAGCGCATATTTGCCGATGTCTGCGTTGCTGCTTCTGTTGCATTGGGGATCGTTCCTGATTCGCTCGACCTCGCCGGTGATGGTACTTGTATAAAAACTTATGCCTCTCCTTACGGCAAGCGCGTTTGCAGCTGTAAAGAAAAAGGCATCTACAACTGTAATTGCGCTCGCAGGTTCTCAGACCCAAACGCATCTTGGGGCTGGGACAGCAGCCAAGAAGTCTACTTCTATGGCTACACGGGTTATTTCTTATCGACTTACAACAACGACTTAAAAGTTGATTTGCCCTTGTACCTTAGAATCGTTGACGCGAGAAGAAACGATAGTGTTTCTGCTGTGGTTGCTTTGCAAGAATTTCGTGAGCTGTATCCCAATTTAAAGGTTAACGCCTTTTTATCGGATGCTGCTTCTGATAATTACGCTACTTACAAGCTCCTTAACAAATGGGATATTAATGCCGTTATCTCTTTAAACAAGACAAACAAAGATAACTTTAAATATCCTGCGTCTTTATCGGTTAACGAAAACGGAGCGCCCATTTGTCAGTGTAATAAACCGATGGTTAATTGGGGCTTTAGCAAAGACAGATGCCGCATCAAATACCGTTGCCCTCTTGCCTGCGGCAAGATCGATTCATGTCCTCATAAATCCGAGTGCTCTCCGTCAGGTTACGGCAGAACCGTATATGTCAAACCGGAATGGGATTTACGGTTATTTACACGTATTCCGCGCGGTACAACTCAATGGAAGGATAAATTCAAACAGCGTACCTGCGCAGAACGTGTGAATCACCGAATATTGAATCATTACGGCGTTGAAAAGAATCATAAAACGAAAAAACGTATTTCATTTTTCACTATGATTGCCGCTTTCAATATTCACCTTGATGCACAGATAAAATATTTAACCCAGCATAACAAGCTTGACCTCGAATCACTGTTTAAGTGCTGCTAAGATATTAAATGCATCTCAGACATTCCAAAAAAGTGATTTTTAAGAGGGCTTGTTTGCCATACAATCTTTTATCACTTTGAACAATCTTTTATTCGTTTTCCTCTATTTTTCTCACCATGAGACTATCGACGCACTTTAGCCTATGGAGTTTTCGTGGTTACTCATAATTGCCTGCGGCAATTCTAAAAAAGGGGGGCAAGGATAATGCACATAAACAATAATTTATTGCTCTAATTTCAAACACATGAATTTCAGCTTAAACAAAATTGAAAAAATCTGATAACAGAGCCGGTTCTGTTTTGATACAGCCTCGTGAAAAGAGGTATTAACCGCATGCCTTATTTACAGACAAAGACTGTTCTGTCACTGTCAGCCCTCGGCGCGTTAAAGGTAAGCTCATCATATACCGTTATATCCGTAAAGCCTGCGCGGCAGAGCATCGTCCTCAGCTGCTTCTCGCTCCAGCCCCGCTGCAGATGCCGTTCCTCAAATCTCCTGTACCGTTCTCCCTTTTCCCTTACAAAGAAGTTGAGATACATATCCGAAAGATCAAACCGCTCAATATATCTGTTCTGCCATGAATAGAACACATCATACCCGGAATGGATAAAGGTGTTATTCCCGATCACATTTTCAAGCTTGTACCTCGTGCTTACATCAAATATGAATATTCCGCCGTCATTAAGATATGTCCTGACCATATCAAAGGTTTTCTGCGCCGGACCGGGGG
>JBJEFT010000247.1:0-7021 GCA_051874315.1 Candidatus Ornithomonoglobus sp. | reverse complement strand
TGAGCTTGGAAAGCGAACAGATACGCTTGACATTGAGGGAAGGGTGCTCAAGGAATGTCCGGTCAATGTAACGGATGAGGAAGTAAGGCGCATCGTAGATGAATTTAAGGGTGAGCAGGAGCAGCTGCCGCCGATGTACAGCGCGATAAAGCAGAACGGCAAAAAGCTCTATGAGCTTGCCCGTGAGGGTAAAGAGGCAGAGAGAAAGCTGAGAAAGATAAATATATACTCAATTGATATTCTGAAAATTGACCTGCCGTATGTCACGATAGATGTGCATTGCTCAAAGGGAACCTATATTCGTTCCCTGTGTGATGATATAGGCGCAGAGCTCGGCTGCGGCGCGGTCATGACGGAGCTGCGCAGAACGGAAACCGCCGGATTTAAAATATCGCAGGCATATACAGTTGAGCAGCTCCGAGCGATGGAGGACCCGGAAGCGGCGCTTATTCCGACGGACTCACTGTTTAAAGAACTGCTCAAGATACATCTTAATGAAAAACAGGAGCGCAGCATAATAAACGGCGTGCGCATGACATGGCGCAAAGGCTCAGAGGGGCAGCGTTACAGATTATACGGCGCGGACGGAAGGTTTTTGTGTGTGTCTGAAATAAAGGAACAAAGACTTGTATTGATAAAATCTTTTTGGAATTAAGGGGATGAAACGACTATGCAGATAATTCGCCAGACAGGCAGTGTACCGTTTCCGAGGACAGTTGTCGCTCTCGGTAATTTTGACGGACTGCATATGGCGCATATGGCAATTATAAAGAAGTGTCACGACTATGCGCGCGCGCATGACCTCAAATGCGGTGTTCTGCTTTTTAACGAGCATACAAAGCGCACGATAAATAAAGAGAGTGTGCCGATCATAACGCAGGAGAACCAGAAGCTTGACCTTCTTGCAAAGGCTGATATGGATTTTGTTTATATGCGTGATTTTGACAAAGAGTTCATGCAGCTCACGCCCGAGCAGTTTGTAAGAAGGCTTATGGATATACTTCATTGTGTCGCGGTGTGCGCCGGCTATGACTATCGCTTCGGATATAAGGCGAGCGGTGATGTAACGCTGCTTAAGGAGCTTTGCAGGAAGTTCGGCATTGAGGCGATCATAACCGATGAAATTGACCATAACGGGGTAACGGTAAAAAGCACCGCGATAAGACATTATATAATGGACGGCAGTGTTCAGCATGCGGCAAATATGCTCGGACGACCCTTCGCAATCGAGGGCATGGTAGTGAAGGGCCTGCAGAACGGCAGAAAAATGGGTCTGCCTACAGCGAATATTTCATATAAGAAGAATACGCTTATTCCGCATAACGGAGTTTACGCGGGATATACATATGTAAAGGGAAATAAATATAAAAGTGTGATAAATGTCGGAAACAATCCGACCTTTGGCGCCGACAAGGTAACAATAGAAAGTCATATCCTTGATTTTGACGAAGATATTTATAATGAACTGGTCCGCGTGGAGTTTATAAAGCGTCTGCGCGGAGATAAAAAATTTGACAGCATCGAGGCTCTTGCAAATCAGATAAAGAGCGATGCCGAAACAGCAAGAAAGGAATTGAAGTAATATGTTTGCAAGTGTTATACTCGCTGCCGGAATGGGCACAAGAATGAAATCAGAAATGCCGAAGGTTATCCACAAGGTATGCGGCAAGGAGCTGGTTAAATGGGTAATTGACGAATCAAAGAAGGCGGGAGCCGAGGATGTTGTGGCAATAATCGGACACAAGGCGGAAATGGTGCGCCCCGTTGTGGAAAAGGATGCAGAGATCGCGATACAGGCAGAGCAGCTCGGCACAGGTCACGCGGTTATGCAGGCGGTCCCGTTTATAAAGGATTATAAGGGATATGTTGTAATTCTTAACGGCGACACTCCGCTTATCAGGGCGGAAACGATTGAGGAGGCTGTTAAGTACCATGCGGAGCAGGGCAACAGCGCGACCGTAATAACGGCGGAGCTGCCGGATGCGACAGGCTACGGAAGAATTGTCCGCGGTGAGGACGGCTCGGTATTAAAGATCGTTGAGCAGAAAGATGCGTCGGAGGAAGAAAAGAAAATCCGCGAGATCAACTCGGGTATGTATGTATTTGACAGTGACGCGCTCGTATGGTCACTTGATAAGCTCACACCGAACAACGCGCAGGGAGAGTATTATCTCACAGACACTTTGCAGATACTCCGCGAGGCGGGAAAGAAAATAGGCGGCTTTACCATTGCCGATAATGATGAGATACGCGGCATAAACAACCGTATTCAGCAGAGTGAAGCCGAAGCGATCATGCAGGACAGAATAAATAAGAGACACATGACAAACGGCGTAACTATTATCAATCCGTCGACGGTAATAATCGGCGCCGAGGCTGAAATAGGACAGGACACGATTATCGCATCAAATGTAACTATTCTGGGCAAGACAAGGATAGGTGCCAACTGTATAATAGAAATGGGCTGCAAGCTTGAAGATGCCCGTCTTGCAGACAATGTAACGGTAACAAGCTCCGTTATTCTTGACAGTGATATAGGCGAGGGAACATCGGTGGGCCCGTTTGCGTATGTGCGTCCCGGCAATAAGGTCGGAAAAGACGTAAAGGTAGGCGACTTTGTTGAACTGAAGAATGACACGATAGGTGACGGCACAAAGATCTCGCATCTGACATATCTCGGAGACAGCGACATCGGTAAAAACGTAAACTTCGGCTGCGGTACGGTCACATGTAACTATGACGGTAAGGATAAGTTCCGTTCAACCATAGGCGACAACGTGTTTGTAGGCTGCAACACGAATTTTGTATCGCCTGTTCAAGTAGGCAACGGTGTGTATATCGCCGCGGGCTCAACCATTACTGAGGACATTCCCGACAACAACCTTTCCATTGCGAGAGCGAGACAGGTCAACAAGGCTGACTGGAAGGGCAATAAATATACGGAGGAATAAGATGTATCTTATAGCGGGCCTGGGCAATCCGGGCAACCAGTATGAAATGACAAGGCATAATATCGGCTTTCACACAATAGATTATATTGCCGATGAAGCGGGTGTGAAAATAAAGAAGCTCAAGTATAAGGCGCTTTACGGAGAGACTGAAATCAACGGCGAAAAAGTGTTTCTCGTAAAGCCTCAGACCTTTATGAACAACAGCGGCGAGAGTATAGTTGAGTTTGTCAACTTCTTTAAAATACCTGTTGAGAATGTAATTATAATAAGCGATGATATATCACTGGATACGGGCAGAATACGCGTGCGCGGCAAGGGCAGCGCGGGCGGTCACAATGGCTTGAAGTCAATTATATATCACCTTAATTCCGATCAGTTTCCGCGTGTGCGCATAGGCATCGGCTCACCGCAGCATAAGGATTATGACCTTGCGGATTATGTTCTGGGGCGCTTCACAAAGGAAGAAATACCGGTACTTGAGGACGCGATAATAAGAGCGGATAAGGCTGTTAAGGAAATTATCGCGAGGGGCTTCGGAAGCGCAATGAATAAATTTAACGGTAAATAATTCCGGGGAGATTAAAATGGATTTAAAGCATTTGCTGGAGGGCTATCGTCCCTATGAAGGGATGATAAGCAATCTCTCCAACACGCCGATGTCAGTCGCGGGCGTGGTAGACAGCGCGCAGCCACAGCTGATTGCGGCGGCGCATGAAAAAAACGGCGGCAACACACTTGTCGTGACATATTCCGATATGGAGGCAAGGGCGATCCGTGACGACCTAAGATTGTATAATGAGAATGTCACTCTGTTTCCGTCAAAGGAGTATGTGTTTTATAATATTGAATCAATGGGCCGCGCAAACGACAATGCGCGGCTTTCTGTGCTGAATAAAATCACGGAGGGAAAGGGAGTTATTGTTGTAGCGTCGGTTGACGCTCTGATGACCTATACCGCTGATAAGGATAAATTCACGGGGAGTATTCTCGAATTTGAGGTCGGAGGAACTCAGGATATAGCGGGGCTTGCAGAGAAGCTTACGGCAATGGGCTACTGCCGCGAGGAAATGATAGAGGGCGCGGGACAGTTTGCGATACGCGGAGGTATTCTTGATGTGTATTCCCCGAACTGTGACGGTCCGGTTAGAATTGAGTTCTGGGATGATGAGATAGACTCTATAAGACGCTTTGACACCGACAGCCAGAGAACGATCGACAATATTGAGTCGGTTAGAATTATTCCTGTGGTTGAAGCGCTCTATTCGCCGAAAAGGCGGGAGGAGATCGTGCTGGAGCTGCAAAGGCGCGTTAAGAGCGCGGGACGCAGAAAAGCCGATATGACGGAATATATAAAAAATCTTAACGCGGATATTGAAGCGTTTAACGAGCGCCATCATTTTCCGTCGGTGGATAAATATATTTCTCTGATTTACGGCAGAATCCCGTCGCTGCTTGACTATTTCAAGAAAAGCGATATAGCGTTTGTGCTTGACCCGAAGCGTATCTCTGAACGCTTAAAAATCTTTGCATGGGAGCATAACGAGATAGTAACAGAGCTTAAATTAAAGCAGATAATAGGAGCGGAGAAAACCGATTTCTACCGCGGCGGCGATGAAATCATTGCCGGATTGTCGGCAATGAGAATGATAGCGGTTGAGATCCTTTCGCATACCAAAAATGATTTCAGCTTTAAGCATCTTGAAATGTTTGTGACAAAAACAACCGTTTCGTTCCACGGCAAAATAGAATACCTCTACGAGGACCTTACCAAATGGCAGGCTGACGGATATACGGTGGTTGTCCTGGCGGCGACGAGGGGGCGCGCGGAAAATCTGAACGGCGTTTTCAATGAGCGCGGAATAAAATGCCGTATTTCAGAAAACGGCGAGTTTGAAAAGGGCGAGACCGTAATCATACGCGGCAGCCATACAAACGGCTTTGAGTACCCGGAGATCAGGTTTGCGCTTGTTTCGGAAAAGGAGATTTTTGAGTCTAAAAGCTCGAGAGAGCGCCGCAGACAGGATAATGCAAACAGAATAAAATCGTATAACGATATAAGCCCGGGCGATTATGTTGTGCACGTTACTCACGGCATAGGAGAATACACGGGTATTCAGAAAATCACCGTTGACGGTATTTCAAAGGACTATCTGAAAATAAAATATAAGGGAACCGATGTTCTGTATGTCCCGGTCGATCAGCTCAATCTGTTGTATAAGTACAGCGGAAAGGGCGAGGAAAAAACGGTAAAGCTCAATAAGCTCGGAACGCAGGAATGGGTAAAGACAAAGGCAAGAGTAAAGGCATCAACCGACGAGCTGGCAAAGGGACTTATAAAGCTCTATGCCGAGCGTGAGAAGGTAAAGGGATACGCCTTTAGTGAGGACACTCCATGGCAGAGGGATTTTGAGGACACCTTCCATTACAATGAAACGCAGGATCAGCTTCGCTCAATTGAGGAGGTCAAGGCGGATATGGAAAAGCCGCAGCCGATGGACAGACTGCTATGCGGTGATGTCGGCTTCGGCAAAACGGAGGTTGCTCTGCGCGCCGCGTTTAAGGCGGTATGCGACAGCAAGCAGGTGGCGTATCTTTGCCCCACAACGGTGCTTTCAATGCAGCATTATGAGACCTTTCTGTCGAGAATGGCGGATTTTCCGGTAAATATAGAAATGCTCTCGCGCTTCAGGACTGCAAAGCAGCAGACGGAGATCATCAAAAAGCTTAAAGACGGAAGAATCGATATAGTGATAGGAACACACCGTCTGCTTTCAAAGGATGTTAAATTCAAGGACCTCGGACTTCTTATTGTGGATGAGGAACAGCGCTTTGGCGTAGCGCACAAGGAGCGGTTAAAGGAGCTTAAAACAAATGTGGATGTCCTTACGATGACCGCAACGCCTATACCGAGGACACTGCACATGGCAATGACCTCGGTGCGGGATATGAGCGTTCTTACTCAGCCGCCGCTGAATCGTTACCCGGTGCAGACCTATGTTCTGGAGTTCAACGAAATGGTCGTTCTGGACGCTATAAGACGCGAGGTTGCGCGCGGCGGTCAGGTGTTCTATCTGTATAACCGCGTTCAGGGTATATTCCGAAAGGCGGCATGGATCGAGGAGCATTTCCCGGATATAAAGGTAGCTGTCGGACACGGAAAGATGAATGAGCAGCAGCTTGAGGATATAATGTATGATATGGTAAACGGAACAACACAGGTTCTTGTATGCACAACGATTATTGAAACAGGGCTTGACATTCCCAACGCGAACACAATTATTATCGAAAATGCGGACAGAATGGGTCTAGCGCAGCTCTATCAGCTGAGAGGGCGCGTTGGACGCTCAAACCGCGCGGCATATGCGTATCTTACGTATCAAAAGGATAAGGTGCTTTCTCCCGTTTCGCAGAAGCGTCTCAGCGCGATAAGAGAATTTACGGAGTTCGGATCCGGCTTTAAGATCGCGATGCGGGACCTTGAAATACGCGGCGCCGGTAACATTCTCGGAGCGGAGCAGCATGGGCATATGGATAATGTCGGATATGATATGTACTGCAAGATACTTAAAGAGAGTATTGACGAGGCGAAGGGCATAACGGATAATTCCGTAAGCGATGTTTCGGTTGACATCAATATAAACGCCTATATCCCCGAAAGCTATATCACATCCGCAAATCAGAGAATTGATATGTATAAAAAGATCGCGGCAATCGAGACCGAGGAGGACGCTTTTGAAATTAAGGATGAGCTTATAGACCGCTACGGAGAACCGCCAAAAACGGTTATGAATATAATCGCGGTGGCGGAGGTCAAAATTCCGGCGCGCGAGGCGGGCTGTACCGAGATTACGGAAAAAGCGCGGATAATAACTCTCACCTTTGCGCCGGATAGGCTGACGCCGGAAATAATATTCGGACTGGACAAAAAATATCCGTCAAGAGTCAAGGTTGTATCCGATGAAAAACCGTCCCTGAGAATAAAAATGCCCGATAAGGAGCATAATTCGCTTGATTTTATTAATAATCTGTTAAAGACGATAAAAGAATTGCAGAACAACTGAAAGTATCTT
>JBJEFT010000246.1:0-1863 GCA_051874315.1 Candidatus Ornithomonoglobus sp. | reverse complement strand
AACGTAATCAACAATTTCAGCTTTCTGGCGGTAGCAACTGTGAGCGGACTCATGGCGGCAAAGGACCTGATACCGTTAGGCGTTGTGTCGAGCTTTGTTCTCTATTCGCGTCAGCTCAGCCGTCCGTTTATCGATATTGCCAATATTTATAATACCTTTCAGACGGCGGTTGCGGGAGCGGAGCGCATATTTGAGATTTTTGACGAGGAGCCGGAGCCGGCTGACGCGCCCGACGCCGGTGAGGTCAGAGAATTTAAGGGCAGACTTCAGTTTGAGCATGTAAAGTTCGGATACGATCCGGAGCATCTCGTTTTAAAGGATTTCAATCTTACAGTACCGGCGGGTACAAGGGTGGCAATAGTGGGCGAGACAGGCGCCGGAAAAACCACGCTTATCAATCTGCTGCCGCGGTTTTATGATGTGACACAGGGACGTATACGGCTTGACGGCAGGGATATACGTGAGTATCGGAGAAGAGATCTAAGAGGCGCTTTCGGCATTGTGCTCCAGGATGCGGCGCTGTTCCATATGAGTGTTCTGGAAAATATCCGATACGGACACAAGGAGGCGGCACGTGAGCAGGTGGAAGCGGCGGCAAAAGCGGCGGGCGCGGACAGCCTGATCCGCCGTCTGCCGAACGGTTACGATACGATTTTTGGCGAAGGCGGCAGCGTGCTGAGTCAAGGTGAACGGCAGCTCATCACGATTGCAAGGGCAATGCTTGCGGACGCGCCCATTCTTATTCTGGATGAGGCGACAAGCTCGGTAGATACGGTGACTGAGCAGAAAATACGCCGCGCAATGCTTACAATGACTGAGGGCAGAACGTCATTTATCATTGCCCACAGACTTTCAACGATCCGTGATTCGGACGTGATCATTCTGCTGGAGCAGGGGCGTGTTGCTGAGATGGGCAGTCATGACGAGCTGATGGCATTAAACGGTCGGTATGCGGGCTTATACCGCACACAGACCGGAGTTTAAGGATCAACGGAAAGGAAGGATTTCTGATGAATAAGGATCTGACGGTAGGAAAGCCGGAAACAGTGCTGTGGAAATTTTGTCTGCCGTTGTTCGGCAGCATTATTTTTCAGCAGCTTTATAACATTGCGGACAGTCTGGTGGCGGGAAAGTTTATCGGCGAGAACGCGCTGGCGGCTGTCGGAAACAGCTATGAGATCACATTGATTTTTATCGCGTTTGCGTTCGGAGCCAATATGGGCTGCTCCGTACTGGTTGCGCAGCTGTTCGGCGCAAAGCGGTTTAAAGAGATGAAAACGGCGGTCAATACCGCGCTTGTTTCGATTGCGGCGCTGCTTGTGGTATTGATGTCGCTGGGACTGCTGCTGGGCGGCGGGCTCCTGAGGCTTATTAATACACCGGAGGATATTTTTGCAGATTCTAAGCTGTATCTTGATATATACATACTCGGTCTGCCGTTTCTGTTTTTCTATAACATATCAACGGGAATTTTCTCCGCGCTGGGCGACTCAAAGACACCGTTCTGGTTTCTTGCCGCTTCATCCACCTCTAACATAGCGGTAGATATTCTCTTTGTAAAGGCATTCAATATGGGTGTTGCCGGAGTTGCATGGGCGACCTTTCTGTGTCAGGGGGTAAGCTGTATACTGGCTGTTTTATTTGTTTTCCGCCGTTTACGCGCAATCCGCACCGAAGGGAAAAGCTCATTGTTTTCATGGGATTCCTTCCGCAAAATTACTGCGGTCGCAGTCCCGAGTATTATACAGCAAAGCTCGATTTCTCTGGGAAACATTATCATACAGAGTGTTGTAAACGGCTTCGGCGCGGGCGCTATCGCCGGATATGCCGCGGCGGTAAAGCTGAATAACTTAGTAATCACGT
>JBJEFT010000245.1:0-1863 GCA_051874315.1 Candidatus Ornithomonoglobus sp. | reverse complement strand
CGCCGCTATATTCTCCGGGAAGAAAGACTCATCCGTAAAATCCCATGTATAGGTTACTTCCTGCGCGTCAGCGGACAGTATCAAGCCCGCAAAGCTTGATACTGCAATTGACACTGCCGTTAAAAACGATAATAATTTATTAGTTCTCATCTGAACCACCGTCCTTAATTATCGTAAACCATGATCTCGTTCAACTCACCCATCTTCTTTGAACGTACAAAGCATACATCACCCTTCTGTACATCCTCGATATCGCCAAGCTCAATCTCGTTCTTCTTTACATCATATACATAGATATATGCGTTTGAAATAAGGTTGACCGGACGGCAGTAATCCATGATTGATACAGGACTGCTGCTTGATGTGTATCTGAGTCTGTCCGCTGTCGGAAGACCGAGGATTATCATGTAATCTGAAAATCTCTGCTGAACATCACCGTATGCGATATAGAGATTATCCGAGAAGTCATTCTTAGTAACCGAACCTGTCTGGCTCCAGTCCTCAAAATACTGATCTTCGTTATCCTCTATATATTTACCCTTCTTATCGAATGCTGTTGCCTTGTTGTTGAATACGAGACGATATGCTGAAACCATGCCGCTGTTATCAGTTATATACTGGATCGCGTCACCGACGTGAAGATCTGTATAGCCTGTATCGAAGGTTTCGTTACCCGAATAGTTCATCCAACCGTCCTCATATGTAACGGACTCTGTATCGCTGTCCATATCGATCGTGATCAGCTCGCCGCTCTGATAGCCTTCTATTCTGCGTACCTCTTCACCCTCGTCATTTACAGCATCGTAAATCTTTGAGATAAAGAAGAGCGCGCTTGACATTGAAACGCTGTCTGATATATCCTCAACAATAACAACCGCGCCGGCGCGTCCCTGTCTGTCAATATCATAGCAGGTTACATCTGAATATGTTCTGTTTTCAAGATCAGCCTTTGTAAGTATTCTGTAATCTGACTCATCACCGTCATCAAAACGCGGCATTGCAAAGATCGTCGTATCATCAGTAATAAAGGTAAGACCCATAATTCCGTCGGTATAATTAACTGATGTCTTGTTCCAGCTCTTTACAAAGTCAGTATCGTTTACATAGTACTTAAGGTTGCCGTCAGAATCTGTATAGATGTACTTTGAGCTTGCATCATACGGACGGTTGATCGTTGCAATCTCGCCCTTGCTGTTCAATGTATAAGTGATAAGCTCGCCTACAGATACTGTCTGCTCAACCTGGAGATAGTTCTTCTTTACGCTGTTAATATTTACGGTTGTAGCGCAGAGAAGCTTTAAAACCTCATTGTTTGTTGTGTAAAGCTTAAGATATGCCTCCTCAGGGCCCGGATCGGTGTATACATTAAGTACATACGCATACTTTCTGAGACTGTTTCCTGATGCAACAATTCCGAGGAACTTACCGTCTGTTGTTATTGCAAAGGTGCCGTCATTGCCTGACTGGTATGTCTTATCAACGTACTTTGAGATATCGTAGGTTACACCGTCAATTGTTACCTCTTCATCCGAGATTGTACCGATCGTACCTGTTACAACATTTCTTGAAATGTAAAGTGAAACGCTCTCTCCGTCAAGGCTCTTCTTCATTGTGATCGCATCGCATGCCTCAATAGCGTCAAAGGTCACTTCCTCATCGCCGATATATACTGCAACATCAATATCATCCGGATTTGTTTCTACCATGTCCGGAAGTCCGTTTACTGAGCCGTTCTGAAGATAAAGTCTGTAATTCTTCTTATCTACTCTCTCAACAAGAAGATGCTTGTATTCATTAATTATAATGACATTTGCGGTTGAGCTTCCGTCATTTGCGATTAATGTTATGTCGCCGTCTGAAATA
>JBJEFT010000244.1:0-1868 GCA_051874315.1 Candidatus Ornithomonoglobus sp. | reverse complement strand
CAAAAATCAACTTATACAAATAAAGTACGGTTTTTCTACCCGAAAACCGTACTTTTGCATATTACCACTTTCTGTTTTTAGGAAACGGACATTTTCCGTCAGCAAGCATTGCGCGCACCTGCATCACACATCCGCACAAAGCGCAGGTTGATCCGTACCCTAGCTTCTCACATTCGGCGCATATCGAAATGCGGCGCTTATACTCGTCATCCTCAGCAAGACGTATTCCCTTCATCGAACGAACCTCATTAACCATCCGCGCTATATCCTCTTCGCTTAAAACCGTTTTCAGTCCGCACCTCTTACACTTTGTCCTGTCCATTATCTAAGTGTTACGGAAACAATGCTCATCTTCGGTACCGTAAGCCTTACCTTATTTCCCGAAAGCTCCGCTTTAAGCTTTTCAGGCTTTACCCTTTCCGGCTCGTCAAAGCTGTTGTAATCGCACATATTCTCAGCTGTGAGGACCTGCGCCTCAACCGCGGAATACTCCCTGTCAATTACAAATTCAAGCTCCTCATCCTCATCAAGGCGCGTATTTGCGGCAGTTACCGTAAGAATGCCGTCCTTTTCCGATGCGGAAATGCTGAGCTTCGGAATTTTCTCTCCGTCAGCCTCATATGACTTTGCATCATATGAAACATCGACCAGCTTTCCGTCCTGATGTCCCTTCATAAGCTTAAAGAGATAGTATGTCGGCGTCAGGATCATCTTCTCACCCTCTGTGAGAACCATTGCCTGAAGAACATTTACCATCTGAGCGATATTTGCCATCTTTACACGGCGGTTTGCCTCATGGAACATATGAAGAATTACCATACCCGTCACCGCATCGCGCATCGTGTTCTGCTGATAGAGAAAACCCGGATTTGTACCGGGCATACAGTCATACCAGTTGCCCCACTCGTCAACTATAAGGTCAAGCTTTTCCTCCGGGTCCGCGCAGTCCATCACTGCGATGTGATCTTTGAGCTTTTTTCTCATGCGCTCAACATCGGCAAGATTTGAATACCAGCCCTCCGGCTCAAAGCTGAAGCTTGAACCCTTACGGTCCCAGTCGCCCTCATAGGTATAGTTGTGCCATGAAATAGCATCCATAAATTTTCCCGCATTCTTTATAACCGTTTCCGTCCAGTTCGTGTCATCGGCGTTCGCGCCGCAGCCAACCTTATATATCGGCTCTTCGCCGTAATTTCTTATAAAGGTCTGGAAGCGTCTGTAAAGGTCGCTGTAATACTCAGGACGCATATTACCGCCGCATCCCCAGTTCTCATTGCCGACACCGAAATATTTCAGCTTCCACGGCTTCTCTCTGCCGTTTTTGCGTCTTTCGTTCGCAAGCGGCGAATCACCGTCAAAGGTCATATATTCGATCCAATCGCGCATTTCCCCAACAGTGCCCGATCCTACATTGCCGGTTATATACGGCTCACAGCCGAGCTGCTCACAAAGCTCAAAGAACTCGTGCGTACCGAAGTGATTGTTCTCGACAACGCCGCCCCAGTTTGTATTTACCATATACGGGCGCTTATCCTTATCGCCTATACCGTCCCGCCAGTGATAATCATCGGCAAAGCAGCCTCCCGGCCATCTGAGCACCGGAATATCAAGCTCCTTAAGCGCTGCGACAACATCGTTTCTCATTCCGTTTGTGTTGGGGATCCCGCTGTCCGGCTCCACATAGATACCCTCATAAATACAGCGTCCGAGATGCTCTGCAAACTGACCGTATATATTTCTGTTTATTATACCTTTTTTCCGTGAAGTATCTATCTTTACTACTGACATTTTTTCAATCTCCTTACTTAAATAAATCACATTGTTATTATTCTAACACAAGTTACTGTCGTTGTAAACACCTAATTTAA
>JBJEFT010000243.1:0-7059 GCA_051874315.1 Candidatus Ornithomonoglobus sp. | reverse complement strand
ACAATGGTGTTGTTTCAAACAGTGCAGACATTTGATCGTGATACCGAAGATGTTCTTTCAGAGAAAATTGTACTTCTTCCCTGTATCTTCCCCGATTACGCAAGTTACAATGAGAGATTGCTTCTGAACACCGCAATCGAAAGCAGTGTTGAGGGTTTTGTAAGCCGGGCGGAAGCGCTTGGCAGCGCTTATGCGGCGGCTAAGAAGGTACATGATGATATTGCCGCGGCAGTTAATTACGGATGGGATGAAAATGAAAAGCCTCTTGATACGGCATACGCGCACAGTATAGTCGGAGTAATGGACGGCGACAGTTCAACCGATGCGGTCTGCGAGGGCTATGCGAAGTCATTCCAGCTTGTGCTTAACGCCCTTGATATTGACAATATATATGTTGTTGGATTGGGCAACGGAGGCAGCCATGCGTGGAATATGGCAAGACTTGATAACGGGGAATACTATTGGTTTGATCTGACATGGGATGATCAGTCATGGGGTCTGATATATGACTATTTTGCAAAAGGAACGATGAATTTTGATTTACACGCGGCTTTTGCTCCGATAAATACAGGGACATATTTTCTGTATGAGCTGCCGGATGTGCCGAATAAGGATTTTGACCCATCGTCAATAGTGAGGTCAACATCTACACCGACAGCAAAGCCGACAGAAGTGCCGACTGCGACCCCGACTGTAAAGCCGACGGCAACGGCAAAGCCGACAGAAGCGCCGTCTGTAAAGCCTACAGAAGATCCGGCTCCGACAGCAGTTCCGACAGTGACCCCGACATCGGTTCCGAAGCCGATAAAGGTGACGATGGAAAAGAAATTATATGGGACTTCTAAATACGGAGTAATAATAATGCCGGATAATTATAAGCAGGACAGCAGAATGTTCATTGTTCTGTATGATGAGGACGGAATCCTGAAATCATTAGTGGATATTGAGGATTATAAGGACGGTATATATCTGCCGTTAGAAATCAAAGATCGGATGGAGCTGAAGGTGTTTATTTTTGAAAATGATACAATGGTTCCACTGTCTGATATGAATCAGCTTTGGCTTGAGACTATATAGGTATCGGTTGTTATCGGAGGCGCATGGCGGTGAGAAGGGTGCGGAGCGCCGGAGATAATGACCGATACCTGTATGATAGCTGAACAGTAACTTGGCTTGAATAAAAAATAAAAAATTCAGAAAATTTATAAAAAAAGGCTTGACAAGCATGGATCAATCTGTTAAAATACTATGTGTGACCGCATAGAAACGGTTCTGTTAAAATGCGTTTAAAGCGTGTTACCGTAATTAGCGAGTCTCCAGATAAAATAATCATTTTTATACAGGAGGTGTAATACAGATGTACGCAATAATCGAAACAGGCGGTAAGCAGTATAAGGTTGCCGAGGGCGATGTGGTTTTCGTAGAGAAGCTTGACGTAGAAGAGGGCGCAGAGATCACATTTGACAAGGTTCTTCTGGCTGCTGACGGCGATGATGTTAAGGTCGGTACTCCGGTAGTTGAGGGCGCGACAGTAACAGCGAAGGTTCTTAAGAACGGCAAGGCTAAGAAGGTCATTGTCTTCAAGATGAAGAGAAAGAAGAACGAGCGCAAGAAGAAGGGCCACAGACAGCCTTTCACAAAGGTAGAGATTACAGCCGTTAACGCTTAATCGCAGTTCGTTTAAACAGAAATCAAGTAATACACATTCACGGGAGGTGTAACACAACATGGCACATAAAAAAGGTGTTGGTAGTACCAAAAACGGTCGTGATTCAGAGTCAAAGAGACTTGGTGTCAAGAGAGCTGACGGTCAGTTCGTTCTCGCAGGCAACATTCTCGTAAGACAGAGAGGAACAAAGATTCATCCGGGCAAAAATGTTGGCAGAGGTAAGGATGATACATTGTTTGCTTTGATCGACGGCAAGGTTAAGTTTGAAAGACTTGGCAGAGACAAGAAGCAGTGCAGCGTATATGCTGACTAATTCCTGTTTATCGGTCGGTACTGACAGATGACTATCAATCCCGGAAGCAGGAATGTTTCCGGGATTTTCTTTTTGTTACAGGGAGGAGGAAACAACCGGATGTTTACAGACAAGGCGAAAATATATATAAAAGCCGGCAAAGGCGGCAACGGCGCTATCTCATGGCGCCGCGAGAAGTATATCCCGGCGGGCGGTCCCAACGGCGGCGACGGCGGCAACGGCGGAAACGTCATATTCAGAGTGGATACCGGCATGACAACGCTTATGGACTTCCGCTATAAGCGCAAGTATGTTGCGGGCACCGGCATGGACGGCGAGGGCAATCACCGCAAGGGAAAAAGCGGCGAGGACATAATCCTTGACGTGCCGCAAGGCACTCTCGTAAGGGACGCCGAATCGAACCTTATAATCGCAGATATGTCAGACCCGGAAAAGACCGCGGTAATCGCGCGGGGCGGCAACGGCGGCTGGGGCAACTCACGCTTTGCGACCTCAACAAGACGCGCGCCGAACTTTGCCAGAAACGGTCAGCCGGGCGAGGAGAGAGAGGTTATTCTCGAATTGAAGCTGCTTGCCGATGTAGGACTTGTAGGCTTCCCGAACGTCGGAAAGTCAACGCTGCTTTCAATGACGACGAAGGCGCAGCCCAAGATAGCAAATTATCACTTCACAACTCTTGAGCCTAATCTCGGGGTTGTAGACCTCGGCGACCACCGAAGCTTTGCAATGGCGGATATTCCGGGAATCATCGAGGGCGCGAATGAGGGTGTGGGCCTCGGACATGAGTTCCTCCGCCATATCGAGAGGACAAGACTGCTGCTCCACGTTGTAGACGTTTCCTCGATCGAGTACAGGAACCCGATAGAGGATTTTGATATAATAAATAAGGAGCTTGCGGAGTATGACATGGAGCTTGAAGAGCGTCCGCAGCTTGTAGTGGCGAACAAGACGGATATAATTCAGGACGAGGAAGTGTATAAGGCGTTCCTTGACGAGATGGAAAGACGCGGTCTTGAGGTGTTCACAATTTCGGCGGCGACCGGACAGGGCGTTAAGGAGCTTATGAATAAGACCTATGAGGAGCTTGCAAAGCTTCCGCCGATCGTGACCTATGAGCCGCAGATAGACTTGGAGGCTGAGCGCGTGCCGGACAAGAGCGGCAAGGGCTATGAGATAACAAAAGAGGGCGGCAAGTATGTCATCACAGGCTCATGGATCGAGGCTGTGGGCAACTCCGTTACCTTTGACGATAACGAGTCGCTGGCATATTTCCAGAGAGCGCTTTTAAACCGCGGCGTGATCGAGGAGCTTATGAATATGGGCATCAACGAGGGAGATATTGTCTCAATCGGTGACCTTGAATTTGAATTCCTGTATTAAACAGCGGCGGATAAAAAAATAACAATGAAAAGGAGTAAATAACAATGGCAATAAGAATAGGAATTATGGGCTACGGCAATCTTGGCCGCGGCATTGAATGCGCGATAAAGCAGAATGACGATATGGAGCTTGCGGCGGTATTTACGCGCCGTGACCCTGCGACGGTGAAGATACAGACAGAGGGCGCCCCGGTATACCCGGCAGCGGACGCGATCGCGCATAAGGACGAGATAGACGTTCTCATTCTCTGCGGCGGCTCGGCTACCGACCTTCCGGAGCAGACACCGGAATACGCTAAGTATTTCAACGTAGTGGACAGCTTCGACACCCACGCAAACATCCCGATACACTTTGCAAACGTTGACGCGGCTGCAAAGGCGGCGGGCAAGGTCGGAATAATATCCGTAGGCTGGGACCCGGGTATGTTCTCACTCAACAGATTATACGCAAACTGCATTCTTGTTGACGGCGTTGACTACACCTTCTGGGGCAAGGGCGTAAGCCAGGGCCATTCGGACGCGGTAAGACGAGTTAAGGGCGTAAAGAACGCAAAGCAGTATACAGTACCTGTTCCCGAGGCTCTTGAGGCTGTAAGAAACGGCGAAAATCCGGAGCTTACAACACGCGAAAAGCACACAAGAGAATGCTATGTAGTAGCAGAGGAAGGCGCTGATAAGGAGCAGATCGTAAAAGACATCGTAACAATGCCGAACTACTTCTCAGACTATGACACAACGGTAAACTTCATATCCGAGGAGGAGCTCATTAAGAACCACAGCGGAATCCCCCACGGCGGCTTTGTTATCCGCAGCGGAAAGACCGGCTGGAACGGCGAGAACAATCACATAATCGAATACAGCTTAAAGCTTGACTCAAATCCGGAGTTCACAACCTGCGTTCTCATCGCTTATGCAAGAGCGGCATACAGACTTAACAAGGAAGGCGTAAGCGGCGCAAAGACGGTATTTGATATTGCTCCGGCATACCTTTCGGCAAGATCCGGCGAGGAATTAAGAGCGCAGCTTCTGTAATCAAGGAACACTGATGGATTATTTATCATACAACATATCGGTAAACCTCAGGCGCATACGAAAGACACGCGGCATGAGCCTTGACGAGGTTTCGGAGCAGACCGGGGTCAGCAAGAGCATGCTGCACCGTATAGAGCACGGCAACGGCAGCCCGTCAATTAACGTCGTGGGGAGGATAGCAAGCGGACTGAGGGTCGACCTCAATTCGCTGCTCGGTCCGCCTCCGGAGGAATCCCTGCTTATAAGGGCGGAGGACCTGTATCCGATAAAAGAGGTAGAGGGGCAGTATGCGGTGCGTACCTGCTTCCCGTATGAGGACAGCCACAAGCTCGAGATTTACCGCATAGACGTGGAGCCGGGCGGAAGATATGTAAGCGGCGGCCACGGAGACGGAACAAAGGAATATCTCGTAATGCTGGAGGGTGAGATAACAATAGATACCGGTCACGAAATAAAGACGGTAAAAAAGGACGATCTTCTGCGCTTTAACAGCGAGAATACCCATATATACAGCAACGAGGGTGTACATCGCGCGGTAGTGTTCTGCTTCTTCGTTGTGTGAAAGTTAAATTTTAAACAGTAAAATACATAGCGCAAACAGCGTTCACTTAATAAGGTGAGTGCTGTTTTTTTGCAAAAAACAGTAAGATAGCCCTGCTGCTAAAGTCGCATAAAAATTAAAATAAATTCACTTGATATTTAGTGAAAATTATGATATACTATCTATAATATTAAATGTCGGAGGCTTTCAAATGGTATCTATCGGAAATGACTGGGATAATCTGTTAAAGGATGAATTTGAAAAGGACTATTATAAAAGGCTCCGCGCATTTCTGGCGCAGGAGTATAAGACCCATATAATCCATCCCGATATGTACGATATTTTTAACGCGCTGAAATGGACATCATATAAGGATACAAAGGTCGTTATACTCGGTCAGGATCCGTACCATGAGCCGGGACAGGCGCACGGACTTGCATTTTCGGTCAAGCGCGGCGTTAAAATTCCTCCGTCGCTTGTCAATATTTATAAGGAGCTTCACGATGAGCTGGGATGCTATATACCGGATAACGGCTATCTTGAAAAATGGGCGAGGCAGGGAGTATTGCTTTTGAATTCCTCTCTGACAGTACGCAGCGGGATGGCAAACTCACACCGCAGCAAGGGCTGGGAACAGTTTACCGGCAGAATTACGGAGCTTTTAAACGAGCGTGAGGACCCGGTAATATTCATGCTTTGGGGCAATAACGCCAAGGAAAAAATGAAGCAGATCACAAATCCGCAGCATTTGATCCTCACGGCAGCGCATCCGAGTCCGTTATCTGCAAGCCGCGGCTTCTTCGGCTGCGGACACTTTAAGCTGGCAAACAAGGTACTCGTGCGTAACGGCAAGGAGCCTATTGACTGGCAGATAGAAAATATCGGTGAAAAGTGATGTATATATTCGGAATTACAGGTCCTACGGGCGCGGGAAAGTCCACGGTGAGCGATTATTTCAGAGATCTTGGAGTGTATGTGGCGGATGCTGATAAAGCGGCGCGCGCGGTCGTCGGGAAAGGAACGCCGTGCCTTGATGAGCTGAAAAAAGCCTTTGGCAGAGGCATTATAAACAGTGACGGCGAACTCAACCGCAGAAGGCTTGGCGAAATTGTTTTTGCGGATGAAAATAAACTGTTGTTATTGAACACGATAACGCATAAATATATAAAGAAGTATCTTGAGAGAGAGCTTGACGCTTCCGGCGCGGCGATAGGCGCGATTGACGGCGCGGTAATAATAGGCAGCCCGGTACAGAGTATGTGCCGCAGGCTGGCGGTGGTTACGGCTGACCGCGGCATAAGAGCAGACAGAATAACGGCGCGGGACGGACTGAGCCGTGAGAGCGCGGAAAAGCGGATTGACGCGCAGATGTCCGATGCTGAATATATCAGTCATGCGGACTATATTATAAAGAATAATAAAAATGATGAATTAGGAGAGCAAATTGAGCACATCTACAACGAGATCAAGGCTGCAGCAGAAAAAGAATCAGCGCCGTAAGGCAAGAAAAAAGAGAGCGCAGAGAAATCTTTTTATACTGCTGTGCATAGTGGTTGTAGCTGCCGCGTCTTTTTTAGGCATACGCGGCGGACTGAAGCTGAGCAGACAGGTCAAATATCCGGTGCAGTACAGCGGTTATATTGTACGCTACTCGAGGGAAAACGATCTTGATCCGTATCTTGTAATAGCGGTAATAAAGCAGGAAAGCAACTTTGTAGCGGATGCGCGGTCACCGTATGCCGGAGGCCTTATGCAGCTCACGGAGGAAACTGCTGAGGAATACGCCGGTAAAATGGGACTTGACTATTATAACTATATGGACCCGGAAACAAATATAAGAATAGGCTGCTTTGTGCTGAGAACCTTGATTGACAGATACGGCGTTGTAAATACCGCGCTTGCGGCATATAACGCGGGAGCGGGGAACGTGGATAAATGGCTGTCCGATCCGGGATGCAGCACTGACGGAATGACGCTTACATATATACCGTTCACGGAAACGCGTAATTATGTAGACAAAATCAATTTCTATATGGAAGAGTACAGAAACAATGCGCAACTATAACGGAGCCGCGCGGCGGCTCTGCTAAAATAAAAGAAAGGAATGAACATTTTATGAAAAAGG
>JBJEFT010000242.1:0-7101 GCA_051874315.1 Candidatus Ornithomonoglobus sp. | reverse complement strand
TCCGCTTTTGAAATCTCCCCAAGCATATCGGGAAACATATCATCACCAAGAGGATAATATGTGAACATTGTATTCTTATAAACGTGATTTCCGCTCGCATTGGAAAGGTATCTTACCAATGAAGTTTCACAGTGCTTTTCCTCCATCTCCTTTATTATTTCGGAGTCATTAGCATCGAATTCAGCTATTTTGGAATTTGCCGCCTCCTGTGCGCGCGATATGTCCTTTGATATCATCCCGGTATGTGTATAAACATAAAAAAACCAGCCAAAAATTGGTATTACCGCAATGAGCATTATCCATGTAATCTTGAAGGAGCTTTCCTCATGCCTGTTGACTTCAAAAACGATCAGCACCGCGCTTATAAGGTTAGAGCCGAGAAGATAAAATCTTGTATTGTTGGACACGCCTATTATAAATATCGCTATCATGCCTATCTGCAATAATAATGCGGTCACGGCAAAGAACTTATTTGAATAAATTAATTTTGAGAGTTTTTTCATCAAATCACCTCTCTTGCTTTCTTAATAATCTTTTGTACTGCGTATCTCCTTAAAAACGGCTTTTTCACCATCTTTCTGCAGCATAAGAAGCCACTTTTCAAGAAGCGCCGCTGTCTGGGGATGCATTGCCTTCGGCGCCCTTCCCTGTCTGAAATAATTTATAGGGTTGTCATTGGTATACTTATCTCCCAGATATACCTTACCCGCCGCTACTCTGTCACAGAACATCTCCTTAACATATACAATCGGCATTTTAACCGGCTCAAGCTTTTTCGTTTCCCTGCTGTAGTCCGTCCAGTATTCAAAATGATGGCGGTTCCTGCCCTTGTGGTGCATCCACGCCCTGGAATATCCGTAAACCTCGCGCTCCATCTCCGTAGGGCTTCTGTCACCCAGATAAAAGCGCGCTCCCGGCATAAATTCGGTGGGGCTGTATTTTGACAAATCATGCATAAGTCCGCGATATATTATTCCCGCTTTTACACAATGCTTAAACACTATCCAACGGTGTTTTGTCACAGTATTGAAATGTTTTATTATATGCAGCATAAACAATCCGTCCTTTATGTACTGTATAATTATATGTATTGGTAATTATTATTTATAATAACACATCGTTAATTTTTTTTCAAGTATTTTATTGACTGTTTCGTTAATATTAAGTAATTTACATCACTGTTTTACAATAATAGCTATGATAATTACCGAAAAGCGTCCAAACTTTCAAAAAAGGTATTGAATTTTTTTTTGAAATAGTATATAATAGAGTGTAGTTATACACTGTTGACTAAGGAGGTTTTACTATGTGTGGTATTGTCGGCTACATAGGATCCAAACAGGCAGCTCCGATTCTGCTTGACGGTCTTGAAAAGCTTGAATACAGAGGATATGACAGCTCAGGTATCGCTGTTATTAATAAAAATGAAATAGATGTTCAAAAGGCAAAGGGAAGACTTAAGGTCTTAAGAGAAAAAACAAATAACGGTAAGGATGTGATCGGTACAACAGGTATCGGTCACACTCGCTGGGCAACTCACGGCGAGCCGTCGGATGTAAACGCTCACCCGCACCTTTCCAATTCGGGACGCTTTGCGGTGGTTCATAACGGTATTATTGAGAACTATATCGCGCTGAGAAAGCGTCTCCAGTCAAAGGGCTTTGAGTTTATCTCAGAGACTGATACAGAGGTAATCGCCCATCTTTTCGAATACTATTACAAGGGCGACATCATGGACGCTATGATCAAGGTTATAAACCGTGTTGAAGGCTCATACGCTCTCGGCGTACTCTGCTCGGACTATCCCGACCAGTTTATCGCTGTCCGCAAGGCAAGCCCGCTTATCGTCGGTCTCGGAGAGGGAGAAAACTTCATCGCTTCCGATGTCACCGCAATATTAAAGCATACGCGTGATGTATACTACCTTGAGGACAATGAAATCGTTGTTCTTAAAAAGGATGAGGTCAAGATATACAATACGGATAAGGAGGAGGTTTCCAAGGACGTTTTCACCGTTGACTGGGATATTTCAGCAGCAGAAAAGGGAGGCTATGAGCATTTCATGATCAAGGAAATCGAGGAGCAGCCCAAGGCGCTTCTCGCGACGATCTCCCCGCGTATTAAGGACGGAAAAATCGTGCTTGATGATGTTTCGCTCACAAGGGAGAATATAAAAAATATCAATAAAATTTTCGTTGTTGCCTGCGGAAGCGCGTATCATGTAGGCGTTGTTGCTAAGTATGTAATTGAAAAGATGTGCCGTATTCCGGTTGAAACGATAATCGCTTCGGAATTCCGCTACAGTGACCCGATCGTTACAAGCAGGGACCTTGTTGTCGTAATCAGCCAGTCCGGCGAAACGGCGGATACGCTCGAGGCGCTTAAGGTTGCAAAGTCACGCGGCGCCAGAATCCTTTCAATTGTAAATGTTGTAGGCTCCGCAATAGCAAACGCGTCCGATGACGTTATTTACACATGGGCGGGTCCGGAAATCGCCGTTGCCACAACAAAGGCATATTCAACTCAGCTTTCGGTTGTATATCTCCTTGCGATCTATATGGCTGAAAAGCTCGGCACAATTACTTCCGGGCAGTACAAAAAATATATTAAAGACCTTGAAGACCTGCCGAACCTTGTAGCTGAAACGCTTAAAAATAAGGACGAGATCGCATACCTTGCGTCAAAGTTCTATAACTGCCATTCAATATTCTTTATAGGAAGAAATCTTGATTACGCAGTATCGCTTGAAGGCTCCTTAAAGCTTAAGGAAATTTCATATATCCATTCAGAGGCATATGCGGCAGGTGAATTGAAGCACGGCACGATCTCACTCATTGAGGACGGAACTCTTGTTATCGCTCTTGCAACAGGCGATGATTTGTTTGATAAAACCGTTTCCAACATTAAGGAGGTTACCTCGCGCGGCGCTGTTGTTCTTGGACTTACGACAACCGAGCACAGCATGACGGGAATTGCTGATTACACAATCCAGATTCCCGAAACGGATGATATTTTCCTCCCGTCGCTTTCGGTTATCCCGCTCCAGCTGTTCGGTTACTATGTAGCCGCTCAAAAGGGCTGCGATATCGATAAGCCGAGAAACCTCGCAAAATCAGTAACCGTTGAGTAATTCAATTGTAACATTATTGTAATATAAATAAGAGGCGCATCATATGTACCTCTTATTTTTTTACAATTATAACCTTTGTTTTCCTTTTTTATGTATGGTTATTATATGATTTGCGGCAAGTTTTTGTGTTATATATGATATTTTTGTGAAATGTTTTTGTAATATTTCTGTAACAAAAGTCTTGACAATGTAACATTTATAGTGTATAATAAGCGTGTTACATAAGAGAGGAGTTTTATTATGGAAACAATGGAAAGCTATACACAGCAGCGCCTAAGCAATCTTAAGCTCAGGAGAGAAAAAAAGCGCAGACAGAGAATCCGACACAGGATTTGCGCTGTTCTTACACTCATTGCTGTTTGTGCAGCTTCAGCAGGAACTGTATACACAGCATCAGCTAAGGATATTACCATTACAGAGATAAACGAGTTTGAAGGCACCGCTAATTCAATGACCGTAAGAACAAGAGCATCTGAGGTTATTGATGTTCTTAATGAGCAGGGCATTGAGGTAACGGATACCGATAAGCTTAACGTTCCGTCCGATTCAAAGCCGGATGAGGACAGTGAGATCGTTCTCAGACGCGGTAAGGAAATCAAGGTTGTCACCTCCAATAATGAGGAAACAGTTGTTGTAACAAGCGCCGATACAGAGCAGGCGCTCCGCGAGGCGGGTTACATAACATCAGATACCGATGAAATAACCCTTGACGGCGGCAGCATCGCGGCAAGCGACACTGTTGAAATAAAATCAATAAGTGTTACATATGAATCCGAAGAGGAAGAAATTCCGTTTGAGACCACCTATCAGGATGACCCGGACTCATACAAGGGTACGGATACGGTTGTCACTGAGGGGGTCAGCGGTATAAAGCTTAAAACCTATAAGGTTCTTACATACGACAACGGTGAGCAGAAGGAACGCACGCTTGAAGGTGAGACGACTATTTCAGAGCCGGTAAATAAGATAATCAAAAGAGGCACAAAGGACAAGCCTGTATCAACCGATTCAGCCGCGGCTTCAGCAGCTGTGTCCGCAGCGGATACCGGCAGCACTATTGCCGGACATCACTACTCAAAAAAGATTACGATGCAGGGTACCGCATACACAGATTCGCCGGCAGAGAACGGCGGCTACAGCTGTACAGCTCTCGGCACTGCGCTCCGCAAGGGCGTTGTCGCGGTTGACCCGAGCGTGATTCCGCTTGGCTCAAAGCTCTATATCGTAAGCGCTGACGGAAAATATGTCTACGGTGAAGCGTCGGCGGAGGATACCGGCGGCGCTATAAAGGGCAACAGGATTGATCTCTGCTATCCGTCATATTCCGACTGCACCAACTTTGGCAGACGTGATGTTATAGTTTATGTGCTCAGTGATTAATTTTGTGATAATATATAACAGAAGTTCACATTCAAAAAATGTGGCTTCTTTATTTTTACAGAAAAAGAAACCACATCAAAAGTCATAGTTTTGATATGGTTTCCTGTTTATTCAGCGAACTCACAATTGGAAGCCGAAGATATTCCTTTTACAATAATCTAATAGCCTTGTTAATAACGAATCTATCCCCTCCGGATTATCAATCCGTTCTTCTGTTGGCAGTTCAGTTTGAGCCGGAGTCTCTGTCGGTTCAGGCATTTCCGTAGGTTTGTCCATCGGCTGTTCGGTTGGAACCGGAGTTTCTGTTGGTTCCGGTGTTTCCGTCGATTCGTCCGGCGGCTGTTCAGTCGGAGCCAGGGTTTCTGTCAGTTCCGGTGTTTCCGTCGGTTCGTCCGACGGCTGCTCGGTCGGAGCCGGGGTTTCTGTCAGTTCCGGTGTTTCCGTCGGTTCGTCCGGCGGCTGTTCAGTCGGAGCCGGGGTTTCTGTCAGTTCCGGTGTTTCCGTCGGTTCGTCCGATGGCTGTTCAGTCGGAGCCGGGGTTTCTGTCAGTTCCGGCGTTTCCGTTGGGTCGTCCGTTGGCATCGGTGTAACACACACATCCAATACCTCAGCATTAATACAGGGCTTCTGATTATCATATAAAACAAAGCCTTTAAGTATTGCTGCATTATTGCTTACTTCTGTATACAGCGATTCCGATGAAATCCCTACCGATAATAACATTCCGTCAGTATTGTATGAAGCAACATACAGATGACAATTATCAGGGATTCTGTTTGTCAAGGATACCAGATAAGCATTTTCACAGTCTTGCTTTTCAAATATTATATTGAGTTCATAATCCTCGGGCAATGGCGAGGGGGATGGTGAAGCTGTTTCCGCAGGAACTTCTGTCGGGACTTCGGTAGGTTCAATATAAATATAGTCCTCCTCTGTCACATAAGGCAGTTCATATAGAAAATCAGCACCAGTGCCTGTCGGGCTAAACGGATTGTGCTTGTTTGCTGTTGTCCCTATAAATGAAGCTGTACCCTTGGCAAAATAGTCATATGAATTTGTCGTATCATCCCATGTTACATCCATATAATAATAATTATCATCATCAAACTGTGCCAGATTCCACGCGTGATTACTGCCGTTTGCCTTTCCCATAACAAGCATATTGCTGATGCCGACAGCATTAAGTATAAGCTGCATCGATTTTGCATATCCGTCACACACGGTATCAGCATTTTGTTCTCCATCAAACACGCTTACGATATTATGAGCCGCGGCAGAATCTAGCGGATTATTATCCTCATCATAGCCGTAAACTGCCGTGCTGACAATATCATCATGAATTTGCTTTATTACGTTGTATTTAGTGTATGGTTGTACAGACCGAGCCGAGGAAATAAAATTCCGGACATTTTCGTCGATGATTGTATTAAGACTGCTTCGTATACTGTATCTTTTGTAATCCTCATATATACACGGAATGAGCCTGGTTCCGCCGGAGGACAGAGATGTGTACAGAATAGTTGAAGAGAGCCAATAATATTCGGGATGATCCATTCGGAAAGTATAATATACTGCTGCTGCTCGGTCTGGTGTAAGAGGACCTCTGTAATCGTCTGATGACAGCTTATAGACTACGGTTCCGTCACTATAAGTTGTAGAGGGAATATTCGCGGTATTGGCGCAGAATTCGGTACACATTGCCTGAAGTGTATCGTAGCAGTTCTGCATTTCTTCTCCATCGGACATGGTTCCGAGATAATTATAACCGTAATTGCTTCCATAGGAATAAAAAGCAGCCTCGTCACTCTGTATGTGAATATCAATGCTGCTTTCTGTTGAGGTGTCGGTAACCGCACCTAAAAAGTCTTCCTCTGAAAGCTCGATCATCTTTATTTGCTCTGCGCCGGTGAACGGTAATTGACGGTCTTTTGTTATGTTTCCGGCTGCATAAGATGAGGAATTGAGCAACACAACTATAGCTGAGATCCAGCAGATAAGTCTTTTTTTCAAAGATATTCCTCCTTTTATGTTCATAATACTATTCTAACATAAAAAAAGAGTTTTTTCAACATATAATGAATAAAATGCAATGCATTATATAATGCAATTTACATAACAAAGAGTATATATGAATATCATATATACTCCGTTGCATCATTCTTCATCTTCCTTCAGATTGTCAAGCGCCACTCTTACCGCTTCAACAACAAATGCTGAAAAAGTACAGTCAAGACCTCGGATGGATTCCTCAACTTCATTTATAATATCATCTGGGAACCGAATACTTTTGTTAGTCGAATGTGGTGTAATAGGTATTTTAAACTTTCTCATGATTAAAGCCTCCTGTATTTAATATGTAACGCATTAATTAATAATATTATATCGAAAATTATATTACAAATAAATATTATCTTTTATGGCACTAATCTTTGTAATGTTTAAATTTAAAGAAATAAAAATTAGTAATAAAAAAATATTACATAAATTTTAATATTTTGTATTGCATTTTATAATGCAATATGTTATAATATTGGTAATATTTATAAAGGAATTCCGATAGAAATTCACGAAGAGCATATTCGTCGATGGAC